>JAMOBJ010000011.1 GCA_039908095.1 Nitrospirae bacterium YQR-1 | reverse complement strand
TCTGCTAAGGGATACATGCCACGAGGCGCTAAGTGGCATCCAATGACAGTAAAAAGAATACTCACGGAGGCGGCATAATGGATAACAAGGATAAAAACGTAACACACCGACCGGTGAGTGACAAAAAGGGAACAGGTTACAAACCAATATTGGGCTGCTACGCCATAGACCCTGAAAGCCCAACGACACTTCAGGTTTATGATGAAATTATATCCGCTAAGGCACAGGTAGGGTTTCTTCTTGACACTTTTATATGCGGTGTCGAGCTTTCTGAAGATGGTGCTGTAGGTATTACATATATCCTTGACAATATCAGTGATACACTGATTAATTGCTGTAATGCTTTGGATAAAATTCGAGGAGTGCAGACAACGGCTTAGGGCCGGAGTGTAAAATCAACAGTACACATAAGGGGTAAGGCCTTTTGGCTTTATCCCTGGGGGAGATATGGAAAACGAGAGAAAGAGCAGGCACACACTCAAGATAGGTAAGTCATTAGCGGATATACTTGTTGAAGGCGGACAAGCTGATATAATCACTGAGAGAGAAGGCATACGCACAATTAGGATAGGCGATAAAGAATACCCCGTAAATGAAGACGAAACACGTATAGTTCATATCCCAGAAGCTGTAGCCGCTAAACATAAGCACAAGCATAAAAAAGGATTCTTTATGAAGTTGTGGAAATGGGTGCGTAAAATTTTTAAGTCGTGTTAAAATAGTGAGCGTTCAAGGGATAGGTTCTGCAGACTGACAAGCCGTTAACTCCTAAGCGGTTTCCCTTGATTTTTACTTATGGAGAAATCGTTATGGAGGCGATTATGGAAGAGAAAACGAAATATGAATTTGACCCCACGCATTACAATCACCTAACAGAAGATACCACATTAGACTGCTGGATAGCTGAATTTTTGGCAAGAAACAAAGCGTTTCAAGCTGATTACGATAAATACCTTGATTCTGCAAAAAAACAATATCATAATTACCTTATTTTTCAAGCTAAATTTAAAGAACTAAATGAGCTTCATAATGAGAGTAGTATTCCATCTACTGAATGGTATAAAGAATTTAGAGAGGCTACTGAGAGTTCAAGTGATGCTGCTTGCGAATTTAAAAATATATTAGACAGTATCTACAATCGTTATGGAGTGATAATTTCAAACATTTACAAAACATTACCTAATAATATACGTTTAGTTAAAATACAACTACCGAACCGAGTATTGGCATACCGTGTATTTGATAAGGCAACTACAACGGAGATGCTTAAGGAATTTTTTGAAAGAGTTCCGCAAAAACTATCAAAAAAGCCAGGAGAAGCTTTTTATGACATTGACCATAACGTAAACCAAAAAAGCAACGAAGTAGAAAATATTAACCCTTTATTGATTTTCAAACATCTTTTTCCTCAATGTTTTTACAATATGAGAGGTGAAAAACTTCTGGCTACACTTGGGATGATAGATTTTAAGAGTATGCAAATGGGAGATTCTTTCACTGATGGGGAGAAACTACTAAAAGAAGAAGATGAGATTTTAAAACCAGAGAGAGAGTTTTCACCTACAGGGAATCATCTTGTTTTAAAAATAGACTTAACACTCCCTCGTAAAGATATTGAGAGACAAATTAAGCAACACCTTGATATAAATTTGTTTATTAATAAAGACAGTAGAAAACACATAAAAAAATGGAAATATTATTTGATAGTCTTTGACCTCAAAAAAAATGGAAAATCTTATTCTAAGATTTCTACACTTCTTATGAAAGCATACTCCAAAGACAAAAACGTGGTTAAACTACTTGATGAGAAAAATATAGAGCATTACTATAAAGAAGCGTTAGAGTTGATTGAAAGTGGCTATAAAGAATATATATAAAACTATTATATCAAAAACATAACTTCTTAATAATAAAGAATAAATCGAGAAAAATAAGACCCCCCTCTTATTTTATTTAAGCCCCCCCTCCTAAGTTTCGTGACACTAAAAAAAGCTTGTGATAGCATAAAAATAGGTTTTAAACCAGTGTTACAAAACGAAACAAGAGGTATTGAATGGTAAAAGGAAGTGTACAGAAAATCCCCGTCAATGACATTAATTTATCAGCTTACCTGAATTGCAGAGGTATTAAGCCGGAGCTTATACCCCACGGCAGCACCGGTCATATCGCTTTTAATTTTCCAGTTAGTGATGAGACCTATAAAGTTGTTGGGGATTACAACGATAATAAACCCGTGCCGGTTTTGGACTTTGTGAATTCCCTCCGGTCACTTAAAGCACAAATGATGGCTCTGAAGGCGGGAAAGTGATATGGCGGATTTGCAGAAGCCAGACATTGTAACCGTTTTACCCGCCGGGCTTGCCTTAACACGCAAGGGTAAGCACCTGTGGGCTTGCTGTCCTCTACATGGCGAAAAAACCGCAAGTTTCAAAGTTGACTCTGAACGGAACCGTTTTCACTGCTTTGGCTGTGGAGCAGGCGGCGATTCAGTCGAGTTCGTGAAGTTATACCATAAGACCGATTTTGTCGGAGCACTTAGAATCTTAGGTATTGCCGAAGGCAAACCACCTAAGCATGATCCGCTTAGGATGAAAAAAGACGAATCATACAAAATTTATCGTTTGATTATGTCCGTATATGAAAATCTTTTGCTTGCAAAGCTGCGCATTCTCAACCGCTTGCGTGCAGAGGCAAAGACCATAGGGGATGTTGAGAAAATCGCTCCACTGTATTATGAGGAGCAAGAAATTATATGCCAACTTGATGTTTTGCAGTTGGGTACTGAACTTGAGAGGTTTGACCTATACAAAGAGGTGTTCTGTGACTGAAAAAGAAACTGTGAAGGAAAAAGTTTATGAGTTATTTAATAAAACACCGGAGCATGGCAAAGAAAGCCCAAAAGCAGATATAGCCCTTGAAGAACAAATTAAAGCTGCCAATATCAGTAGTCTTCAATTGATAATTACCGATATTTCAAAAATCGAAAGTGAAGCGCTCCGAAGTTTGCACATTTCAAGGCTTGCTACAGTTCTGAAAATCCCTAAGAAGAGCATTGAGGTTGAAGTTAAAAAATTGAGGACTCCTCAAAAAGTAGTATCGGTTTCAGAAAACATAGAAATCGTTCATGCTGCATACGACGTTAAAGAGGATTTCGTCACGTTAGGTTTTCGTGAGACCATTGTTGCCGATAATTCACCACAAGACGTTAACTTCTTTATCGTGGCTTCAGATGGTGGTTATGAGCTATGTACCGGTACCTTTTATGAAACAAAAGGTAAAAAGATTGTTTTCGATTTAAGAGGCCGCACGTTGGTTAACGTTAACGACAGATGGGAAAAGCGAAAAATAAATGAGTTTATCGAAAATCCAGTTGTACAGAGCGTTTATCAAGAGGTAAAAGCAACCCTTAAACAATACTTAGAGCTCCCCAAGGAGCCGTTTTACGGGCTTGTGGCAGCATGGATTATCGGTACGTATTTTCACCGGCAATTTAACGCTTATCCCTTTGTTTTTGTTTATGGCAAGAAGCAAAGCGGTAAATCACGATTACTTGACGTTCTTTTCAGACTGTCTTTTAATGCTATGAAAATAAAAGGTGTATCTGTGGCAGCCTTAGCAGATTCGATAGACGGAGTTAGAGGTACTTTCTTGAATGACCAAGCCGAAGCCCTTAGCGACCCTAAGAACACAGAAATTCTAGGCATTTTGGCCGATTCATACACACCGGACGGTGGCAATAGAAGGATTGTGGACATCTCCAACAAAACACGAAAGGTTATTGAGTTTAACACATACGCACCGAAAGTTTTTGCGAGCATAAGGGAAATAGATTCCGATTTAAAAGACCGCTGTGTCATGATTACAATGCTTCGAGCTTTAAAGGATTATCCATACCCTGAACCTCACCTATCGGTATGGCCTGATTTACGGGATAAGCTCTACCGGCTTTTACTTACACGTTGGCTGGATGTACGGCGAATTTATCCCAAAACCGGAGCCGGTGTTACTCAGCGTGTTAAAGAGCTTTGGCGGCCACTTGAAACTATACTTTGTCTTGAGCAGGTATCCGAGATTGAAATTGCCGATATTCTATCAGTATTCCTTGAGTCAATGCAGCAGACACAGAGCGGCCTTGACGAAAGAGAATTAACACTCTTTGAAGCTTTGTTTAAGTTGCTATCGGAAACCGACTGCGGACAGTTTACCGCTTCTGAAATTGCATTGAACATGACAGATGCAGACAGCCTGTTCAGAACTGAGAAATCAAAAACAACATGGGTAGGCAGGGCGCTTACACGCTTAAATCTATATGAACGCATTGGAAACAGGATAGGCAATAAGCAATCTTACTTTTTCACACTTGAGCATGTCAGAGACGTTTATAGCAGGTTTTTCCCTTCTAACCTTGCCACTTCTACTGCAACATGCAACATCATGCAACATATAAAAAACGATGTTGCAGAGGATAAACCCGCATTAAATAAGGCTCTATGCGACATTGCCACTTCAAGCGCTGTTTCTACAAAAGACCATATTAATTTAGATTTATTTGAAGCGGAGGTGACTCTATGAAATTTGTTGCATACGAATCCATAACTTTTAAAACATCGAAAGGCAAGGTAAGTATTAATGAAGGAGATACCTTCAAAGCCTTAGACCCTGAATCGCTTAAACCGCTTATAGATAACGGTAAGGTAAGACCTGTTGTTGAGGTTATAGATTCAGAGAGAAGCAAACTAAAAGAGTTTATTGCCGGTTTTCTGATTACAAGTAATGAAATTAAAGAATCTTTACCGGATGTTTACTCTGAAATAGAAACGCTCTCAGAGACTTTTAAAAAGTACCGTGATGAGGAAAACCTCTCCGCTTGCATTGAGACGTTAGAAGGTATCAAACGTCTTTACATGTGGGCTGTTGCCGTACTCAAACCTGAGGCCGTTTCCATACTTCTTTATTCAAAAACTCTTGAATGTAATGTGTGGGTAGTATTAGATGATGCTGAGGTACAGGCTTTGAGGAATAAAGGCATAAGAGAGCCGGTTTACACGCACAATGAGGTGAAAAGTCTTAAAGGTGTATCTGCAGCCCACCTGATGCAAGTAAACAAAGTAAAGGGTATTTTGGGAGGCGCAGTTACTAATACAGAGAGGATTGAAGGTTAAGCATGGAAATTAACGTAAACAATGATATTAGGATTAAACTTGCCGACCTGCCTGAACCGGCGTTGATAGAGCTAAAAAGCCGCCTTCGCTTTAAGAATCCCGCTTATCAGGAAAATATTAAATATGGCCGTTGGAACGGCAACACACCGGAGCTACTTTATTTTATATGGTGTGACGGGGATTATGCAGTTATTCCACGTGGGTTTATTTATCAGTTTATGAGAGTGCTTGCTATGTATGGCATTAAATATACTATAAAGTCGGGGATATTGACCTTACCGGAGGTTTCCTTCTCATTTAAGGGCAATCTCCACCACTACCAGAAAAAGGCCGTCACAGCCATCCTGTCAAAGAATCATGGGGTACTTCATGCTCCCACTGGCTCAGGAAAAACAGTTATAGCCTTAAAGGCCATAACAGAGCGCATACAGCCTGCCCTTGTGGTGGTTCATACTAAAGAGCTTTTACACCAGTGGAAACAGAGAGCTATTGAATACTTAGGCTTATCCGAAAAGGAAATCGGTTTAATTGGTGAGGGCAAAAAGACGGTAGGAAAGCAGCTTACTATTGGGATTATTAACTCCTTGGTGAATAGCTTAAACTTAGTCAAAGACAAGGTGGGTTTCCTGATAATTGACGAATGCCACCACTGCCCGTCAAAGACTTTTACAGACGTTGTATCTGAATTCAACTCCGCTTACATGTTGGGTTTATCGGCTACACCATACCGGAGGGACGGGCTTACAAGGGTTATATATTTTTACTTAGGCGATAAGATACATGAAATTGAAAGCAAAGTGTTGCAGGACTCAAATCATGTCATAACGGCTACACTTGAGGTAGTAGAGACCGGCTTTGATTATCCCTACAATGACGACTACAGCGCCATGATAACAGCCTTGACAAAGGATACAGACCGGAATGCTTTAATCACTGAGACAGTCTTAAACAACCTCGATGGTGATAATGGCATAGCTCTTGTACTTTCAGAGCGTAAGGAGCATTGCCTTGAGCTACAGGACAGGCTTTTAGACCATAGAGTTAAAGCGGCTTTACTTTTAGGTGACACTGGAACTAAAGAACGCAAGCAAACCATAGCAGGGCTTAACGCCGGAGCTTACAAGGCACTGGTTGCCACGTCTTCACTTATAGGTGAGGGCTTTGACTTACCGGCTATATCAAGTATTTTCCTAACCACACCGGTTAAGTTTCAAGGCAGGTTAACTCAGTACGTAGGCCGTGCCCTGAGAACAGCTAAAGGTAAGACCGGCGCCAAAGTGTTTGACTTTGTGGACTTAAACGGCGTGTTGCAGGCAAGTTTCAGAAGCCGGCTGCATACCTATGAGCGCTTAGGGGTAATCATTTAAAAGATGCAGGCCGTATTGAAAGATAACTCCGATTTAATTTATCATTTGTTTGATAAAGTTGAATCGGAAGGTAAAATGAAAGGATCGATAAGAGCAAAGGGAAAGTGTCCTAACTGTGGGAAGTCATTTTCTCATGTTAAGCGGTTAGGCTTTATATGTCCTGAGTGTAAGACTACCCCAAGCCGGTTTTATCTTGATATATTTTGGAAAGGTGAAAGAATCCGGGTATTTTGTGACAAGACCGGCCAAACCTTAGATACTTACCAGAGGGCTTTAAACCTACAGGCCACCATACAACACGAAATAGAGAATTTCACCTTTGATATTACCAAATACTCCAAAGCGGAGCTTCAGAAATACTGGACATCCACCCTGCTTGACCGGTTCCTTGAAGCAAAGCTAAAAACCATAGCGCCGAGCTATGTCCGCCATTATAAGAATATGGTTAATTCCCATAAGGAGTTTTTTAATACAACCGATGTAAGGGAAATCAAGAAGATAAATATCATAAACTATCTCAATACCCTGAACGAAAAAGGCTTTGAAGGAAAAACAGTCAAAAATTATATGGATAATTTCAAAACATTCCTCACATGGTTAAAGACAGACCTTGAAATGTTACAGATAGTACCAACATTCCCAACTGTTGAGGTTAAGCCTTATAACTGGAAGTGGTTAAGCTCAGAAGACCAAATCAGGGTACTGGATTTGATAGATGAAGCTGACCAGCCTATTATTAAATTTCTAATGCTCCATGGCAGTCGTCCCGGGGAGGCACGGGCACTGAAGGTTAAACATGTGGATATTAAGAGGCAAGTCATAACGATAACCTCTACTTTCAGTGATACGGTTATACGTGATAGACGGAAAGGGCGAGGAGCAAAGCCGTCAATTATTCCCATACACCCTGAGATGTTAGATTACTTAAGAGAAAGATGTTCTAATAACTTACCGGAGGCTTTTTTATTTATTAATCCACGGAGTGGGAAGTATTACGCTAAAACATGTTTAAATGACGTATGGGTAAAGGCAAGAGCAAAGGGTAATTTTCCTGATAATTTACGGTTGTACGATGCAACACGGCACTCTTTAGCTTCTCAACTGGTAAACCAAAATATAACTCTCAACACGGTTAAAGAAATCTTAGGTCATAGCAGCGGTAAGACTACTGAGAGATACGCTCACCAAAGTATAGAAAATTTACGAGCTGCTTTAGATAAGGTCACCACTGAAGTAAAAAAGTTTCCGTCACCAAAAACCGTCACCAAACCGTCACCAGACTCAAAATAGCAATTACAACCCATTGATTTATAAGGATAAAATGGCTATCGGCGGGGGTTCGAATCCCCTACCGTCCATTCAAATTATCATTATAAATCAGTGGGTTATAAATCAACCCCACCATATTACCTCGTTCCGGAGCTCGCATGAGTGGTGATGAGTTTTCGATAATTTCATCTAACCTTCAAAAACTCGAAGATGCTGAAATAATTGCTGAACCAAGACACCGAAAGAGGACACGATTTTTCTTCAATGCCCTCTATTGGGTACACTCTGATATATTTTTATCGATTGTCTTATTTTGGAGTTCCACTATCCCTCTCCACCTTTTTTTTGAGTAAATTAAAGCATGCCATATAAAATCCAAGGAAAAACCAGATGTAGCGACTTATGTGCGATGTTAGGTCAAAGTCTATCAGACCATATAAGGATATAATACTGAGCAGAGTTACCGCAGAGGCAAGTGTCATGTTACTGATAAAACTATTGTCAAGATATTTTTTTACTTGTGACATTGTTATAAATAGGATATAGAACAAAACAATCTCAAAGAATACACCTATTACTCCCATTTCAAAAAAGAACGAAACTATTAACCCATGCACTTCGTTTACAGTATTTGTGGATACATAGACAAATCCAGCTATCCCTAATCCGAAGATAAAGGTCAGCGGGTGCTTTTTCATATAAGTGAGCCCTTCTTTCCACATTCTTAAGCGTGCGCTTGTTCCTGATATTCCCTCTTTCTGACTAGAAAGTGCAGACTTACTACCTACCTTTAGGTCACTGCCTTTTTGAGACATTGTGCTGATATTTGTGAATAATGTGTCTCCCCTATAACCAAACCCAATTAAAATCCTGTCGAGAAACCCTGGAGCTATAAATATAACTATTATTCCATATAATGCGAAGAAACACAGACAATACTTTATAAAACGTATTTTATAAATCGGATGAACAAAGAAAAACATCACAGTAGAAGCTATGAGAGACACAAATGCCCCTCTTGTGCCTAAAACTATTATTGCATAGACCGAAGCGGAAAGTATAAGTATATTAATAAGTTTTAGCAACTTCCTGCTTGTATAAAAAAACATCGCTATATTAATTATTGATGTTAGCACCAAGAATGAAGCTGTTATGGGCATACCAAGACCTGAGGTACGATTAAGTACTTTTCTCATTCTATAAAGAGACAGTATCACTTCCTTTGATATTAATTCAGTCATCCTGTATTCACGATAAAACTCATAATTTTGAGAGACAAATACCGACACTGAAAATAAAAGCCCTGATATCAATAGCGATATTGACAGACGCATTAATACAGCTTCATTTACAACTACTGCCGTGAGAAGAAAATAAAGCAGCACACCGAAGAGTAATTGAAAATAAAATAAAATACCTAGCTTAGTCGAAGGTCCCCACAAAATACTGATACTCATGTAAAACACAATGATCAGTATAATATAATCCAAAGGAGCAGTCTGCCATCTTGCCTTATTTTTTATAGCTTTTTCAATAAAGATGCTAAGCAGTGTGAGAAGCATGAAAAAAAAGCATAAAGGGTAATTGGCGGCATCCTTAGTTTCTGAAATGATTATATTTATGCTGGTAAATTCAATGAAAAAGGTCAGTATGACCACATGAAGACAGACTTCAGGTCCAGCAAGCAAAAGTACAACAAGTGTAATGGTAGAAGTTAAAATAACCAGCAAATATGGGCTAAGACAATAAGACACGCCGAAAAGGACTGCAACTACAATACTGAGTAAGAAGATTAACCTGTCGTGTGAATTTGATATAGATAAAAATTTAATTATTGGATATCTTGCCATACCACAATAAGTGTCTTGCCGTTTTTATCAAACCTGTATCCATCTACTCCACCGGTAACTGGCAATTTTGTGGCTACAGCATTTTCAAAACAGCTAAACTTCTCAATCATTAATTTGTACGTATAGTAGGAGAGCTTTCGGCCGGAGAGTCCTTTATTTTTTGTATTGTGTATAAACCCTACATAATCGAAGTAACTGTAATCACCGCCATCCTTGTATGGATCGATGATATAGTTCCAGTTTATTTTTTTAACCCCAAGGGAAATTAATATGGTGTGTCTGGCTATAACGTCAGATGCCTGCTTTTGCTCGGAATAGCCGGTGGCATAAGGATTATGTGTATCACTTGGAAAACTTGTCTCACCTAGCCAAATTTGAGTGTCTTTATATCCATTCTGTGAGAGTAAGTTCAAAGAGTCAGCGTATTGTCTTTTCATCATTTCGTACTCTGTATAGTTACCATTATAGACATTTATGTAGCTAAAGGCATGCCAGAAGTCAAATGCATCTAATGCATTTTTAATATTCATTTTGTTTAACTGCTCAAAGACCTCTTTGTAGAAAGGGAGTTCCGGTGAAACATATCCTGCTGTGATTATTTTACAATCGGAACATTGTTCCCTCATAACTTTGCTTGTTGCAGCCAGAGAGATGGCGTAATCCACAGGAGACATCTTGTGGTCGGCCTCGGTTTCTACGAAATAGTACTTGATATGGGGGAATTTATTTAATACAGCTTTAACAAAATCTTTGTACTGTTTTTCAGTCTCACTGTCGAAAATGCGTTTCCCCGATGGTGAACCTTCGCTGACTGGATGGATGGTAGGAATAACGAAAAGCCCCTTTGCCATAGCGTCATCGTATAGGAACTTAAGCTGATCCAAGTATGCACTTCCAGAGGAAAACCCTGGCCCGCCGTACCGGTATATGGAAAAATTAATACCTGTCGCCCCAATGAACCTGATCCACTTAAAACCTAGGTCAGCAGCATACACAGCGGCGTACTGTGGCGCCTTCAGGTCTGTTAAGGCCTCTACCTCCGGTGAGATCATAACAAATGGTGAATCCTTTGTTGCTTTACAGCGCATATCAGCCTGTTCTATAGGTTCTATATATAAAGGTATCTGCCCCAAATCTACCCTTAGCTTGCCGTCCCGTACATCTATTTCGTATGTTTTAAAATCCGTGGGGTAACTTTTAAAAGATGCTCCGGTTTCGGAAGAAGGTACTCCCTCGGACACCCTAACACGTTTTGCGTTTATTAAAATATCAAATGGCACTGTTTTTTTTACAACTGGTTTGGTCTTAGGCTTGAAAGTATTGTTTAAAAGCGCTTCTAAGTCGGCAAACAAGCTGTCTACAATTGGCATAGCCTTTGACGGGGCTTCCTTTGAAAGCCCCCTTAACACCATTGTGCTTTCATTTGTGTAGATTTTTTTGGCGTTTTCATTTTGGTTGCGAAGCTGTTTTGCCCACTGTTCAAGCAAATTTACGCGTTTATCAAGGTTTGTTGAATTAGTTGGTTCACTCTTAACATCCTGGCGTATCGTCAAGATTTCACTTTCACTCAGGCTTACCTGAGATGAATTGTATTGCATTGCTTGAGATTGTATCCCTGGTTGCTGTTGAGATGAGCCGAAGGTTTGTGATGAGTTGCCACCTCTTGGCTTCAGTTCTTTGTTTGCAAAAAGTTGCTCAAATTTCTTATATATACTGTCTACCATATATGCTGCTTTTTGAGTATCTTCTTTAGCCAGCTTCTCAAGCTCTATCGAAGTGTTTTTGGGAAATATGGATTCAACGTCTTCACCGCTTTCCATAAGTAGTCTCGTCCATTGTCTAAGAACTATCATGCGCTCAATCAGATTGGAGCTATCTGTTTTTTTTGTTTTGACATCTTTTCTGATCATGTTTATCTTTAGGAGCAGATCGTTATCATAAGAAAATGCAGGTATAATAATCAATAAAAAAATAAGGTTGAAAGCAAACACAAAAAAAACATTTCTCATATATTTCTCCTTTCTTTTTTTAAATCGATAAGATTACCAATTACACATTTTCAGGGAAAAAAAATGTAACCTGTTTGAAATATCCTCTAATATAAACAGCATCTATCTTATTCAGGACAATGCCAATGTTTACAACACCAGCTTTTTTTAACATGGAGAGCATCTCGACCAATACTTTTTTTCTTATCTTACCACTTTCAATGACTACTATGACATTACTTAGGGAGAGTGCTGAGGACTTACTTGGCGTAATTAACGCCTCAGTGTCGACTAAGATAAAATTATAATTCTGTTTGAGTTCCTCTAATATCTGTCTAAACTTTTCAGTCTTTACAGGGTATTTTTGACCGTGACAGTCTGTAGTTATATCCAGTCCAGGGATGACGTTCTGATGTATCGTAAGTGTTGTATTAGAAATCGTGCAGCTAATTTTTGACAAACCTGTATTATTTGTCAATCCGAAGTGTTTCTCAATGCTAGGGTTTGACGTGCTGGTATCAACAAGGAGTACTTTGTAATCCATTTCAACCAGTGTCTTACAGAGATTTATTGAGGTGAAGGTCTTTCCTTCACTGCAACATATGCTGGTTACGGAGATGATTTTATCAGGATGGTCTCTGAGTAAAAGCTCGATTGAAGCTGAAACGGTAGCAAAAGCCTCAGAGTCGGAGGTAGTCATTTTTTCAAGGACTCCAAGAAGAGTAAGCGATTTGAGTTTTTTCAGGTCATCCTGAGATTTGATAGTGTCATCCATATATTCTGCGAAGACCGCACTTAAGATGCCAACAAATATTCCTAAAGCGATGGATATAATGAAATTCAAGTAAAGCGATGGGTGTTTATGTGTAGTTATATCATGACATATGGCAGGTTCTACGACTGATATGTTTGAAAGCGCCAAGGATTCCACTATTCCAAGTCTGTCCCTGGATGTCATAAGGGTTGAATACACTGTATTGGCAACTGTGGAGCCTAAATTTAGCGAAGTATTTTTAAAAATCTTTTCGGGTAATGCTTGAAGCTTTTTCTCGTACATATTGATGATGGTCGGATATATCGAGTTCTGTGATTCAAGTGAGGTAAGCTCAAGGTAGTTTTCGAGTAGCTTCTTTTTGTATTCGACAAACAGAGTGTCGGTCGAAAGGTTCCTCTTATCTAAAAGTTTTTCATACTCTTTGTATAAAAGTTCTTTAATCTTAACAAGTTGGTTTTCAAAGTCGATAACCGTGTGGTGTTTTTCTGTATATTTAGATCTTGCTTCGGCAAGGCTTGTGTACAAGGAAGCCATCTTTTGTTTATAAAAAGATATCATTTCGCTTTGGCCAAGTAACACATCTTCCTCTGCCTTTTCTGATACATGATTTAATTTAGCCTCGATTAACCGTATTGCATCCCTTGTCTTTTTTATTGAGACATCGTTTGTTATTTTTGTTTTGTTCCATGTATCGATACTGGATAAAAGTGTGGAGGCCTGTGAATCAAGAGAGACGGCGTTATCACTTTCCTGAAATTCCTTTATTTTTGAAATGCTCATCATATACTGTTCCTTAACTCCGTCTATGTTGGAATCGATGAACTCCTTTGCAGCTTTGTATGATTCTCGGATACGGTTTAACTCACCATCCACGACGGCTTGTGACATAGAGTTGGCTATCGCCATTGCTTCTTCAGGGGAGCTGCCATAGGCAGTTATGGTATATAAATCAGAATCTCCGTACTGATTTATTTTTATATATGGGCGTGGGAATATCTTATTAATAATTGAACGGTTCAATAATTGTTCAGCTCTAATTTTCTTGTGAGTAGAGTTTACGTCTACTCCAAGGAATTTTAGGAAAGGTCTAAAAAAAGGCAACGTCCTTAAAAACCTACCTCTGATCCGTTCTGTCTTAAGGTTTAACTCTTTGATAACTTGTTCAGCGTTCTGTCTCAATTTTGCAAGTTCCAGATAGTCTTCCCTATCTGTTATAGAAAACGTACTGGTATCTGCAGTTACACCCAAAGCTGAGCTTACAAATGTTGATGAAGGTGGTCTTTTTAAAAATATTCGAGCTGCTGAATCATATTGTGTAGGTATAAGTAATGTTAAAATGACTACCGTTATTATAACAGTGAAAGCTACCGCTATAATCAGCGATTTCCTGCGCCATAAAAACTCTATAAACTGTAAAAACTCCATCTGCGTTAGTTCAGTAAGAGAGGGATAACTCCAATTTATATTTTGTACCAAAGAAACAACATGTTTGTATAAATTATCCACTAACACAACAACTGGTGATGTCCCCCTGGTAGTTGAAATCCAAGAAGCCTCCAAACACCTGTTCCTATACTATAGTACCTCTCCAAATTTTGTCAAGTCATTTTTTGTGATATCTCTCCTTAATGCAAATAAGAGTTTTACGATTTCTCTATATCATGTTCTCTATAGTATTGCACCTGTGTTACTCCACTGTTACTCCATGCCTGAACATGCTCACTCCAGAATTGCTGTGCCCATTTGTTCGATTCTCTCTTTGTCTTGTTTGCCATACTGTGCCCCCTCTTTTTTCACACAAGTATGACACCTCTACTTATTTTTTAAAAGATAGGGTTAATTTGACGCTTACGTTTAAAGCCCCCTTTGAAGGGGGTTTGGTGGGTAGAAGTCTCCCTCATAGGAGATTTAGAGCGTCGTGCCATTACTAAAAAAATGCTCGCCACACAGGGTTTCTGAAGCTCCCTTAAGTCCTTGCACAGTCCTCATGGCTACCCTTGATTTTTTCAAGAGCGTGAGGGATAACACCGATTACTACAGCAAGATTTTCTTTAACGGCCCTGGCGCTTCCAGGCAGATTAATTATGAGGGTTTGTTTATAAACACCGGCAACAGCCCGTGAAAGCATTGCCCTATCGGTTATTTTCAGTCCCTCGGCTCTCATCGCCTCCGCCATACCAGCAATCTCTCTGTCTATCACCTCAACAGTAGCATCCGGAGTAACGTCATCAGGAGTTAGACCGGTTCCGCCGGTTGTTATAATTAAATCGGAAATACCCGATAGCTCAATAAGTTTTTCTTTAATTACAGATTTATCATCCGGCACAACTGAATAAGAAATCGTCTCTATGCCGGCTTCTTTAAGAACAGCGCTAACGACAGGGCCGCTTTCATCCACCCTTTGTCCCGCTGCAGCCCTTGTGCTTACTGTCAGTACCGAGGCCTTAAACACATCACTGCCGAGTGCTGCCGCCTAAAGCAGCGTCTATGATAATTTTATCCCCTGCTCTTAGCACTCCTCCCTTTAGTATCTTAACGAAAATCCCCTCTTTAGGCATAACGCAGTCCCCTGCCTGATAGTATATTTCGCAGTGGGCATGGCACTCCTTCCCAATCTGGCTCACCTCCGCCCGGATATCAGGCCCCATGAGCATTACTGTACCGATTTTTAACTCCGGCAGCACTATCCCCTCGGTAGTTATGTTCTCGGCAAAATCTCCGCTGTCAACGTCAAGGCCCAGCTCCTGCATCTTTTTTATGCTCTCTGTGGCCAGAAGGCTTACCTGTCTGTGCCATGCCCCTGAGGCATGGGCATCTCCCTCTATACCATAGTTTTCCTTAATGTGGGCTTCTCTTATTGACTTTTTACGCATCCCCTTATTCGGGCTTATGTTTATTGATATTACCTTGCCTGTCATGATTTAAATATTACCATATCTTGTATATTGAAAGAAATAAGCACCATCTTTTCAGGAAATTACTCAGGTTTTAGTATAGAGGGCTTCCCAACGTGGAAAATTCCTCTGCCAACTGCTTAGGTCCCACATAATGCTGCGGTTAGCCATGCATGAGTCCTTAAGTTGCCTCATGTTGTCGTAAGCATATATGATTTTATCGGCAATTTCAGAAACTGAATTGACCTCAAGAAAAAATACATCTCTGTCTTTTAAAAACTTATACGGCAGCCATGAGCCGTTAATTACAACGCTTCCGCAGTATAGGTGTTCCTGCATGGAGGCGGAAAATGAGTCTGTAATCTGCACATGCACCATCACATCCACAGAGGCCCTTAATGCGGCCAACTCCTGCCCGTATATCATTTTATCAAATATCTTGTACCTGAGGCCGCACTCTTTAACCGCTCTCCTTACCCTCTCAATATAATCCCTGCCGGCACCATAGTGCATAGGAAATATAACATAGGTCTCGGGTGGAAGTTTCCTCCGGTGTTCTTTTAACGTTGAGGCCATCATAGCATGTTGCTGCTCCATTACCCCGTTATGGCCACACGCCACTATAAAGGCATCGTGCGGCAGTTTCAGCTTATTGCGGCTATACCTCAGAGCTTCCTTTCTGTCCTGCAATTCTTTTATATCGGTGACGGTAGTTAGACCAAATCTGAGGATGTCTGACTTACTTAAGTATCTGTTTTCATAGTAGCGTGAGAAATCATCCCGCACACCCTCATTGTTAAAAGTTATAGTATCCGCTCGTTTATAAATTCTTTCCTGGAGTTTTCTTCTATACTTATCAGCCTTGTGAAAGTCCCAGCCCCAGATACTCACGATGATTTTCTTTGCAGCTTTGGATAACTCATCAGGGAAAAAAACGCTGTAGAGGGGGTCGTTGTAATGAACATGGCATATGTCATACTGTCCTTCAAGGGTTTTTAAAAATGTTTTTACGGCTAAAAGAGTTGACAATCCACGTACTTTCTTTATGCCCCATGTGATTTTTTGAACAGTTTCATTTTTAAAAACTGAAACATCCCCGCCGGCTGTTGAAAATATAGCTTCAAAGACATCAAGCACGTCCACCTGATAGCCGGCCTCTGAAAACACCCGCCGTGCATCAACTATATATGTGCTTAGCCGTGATGCTATAAACAGTATCTTCATGTTTAAAATCTCCGCATACTGATTGATTTTAATCCGGCCTGTGCTACAATGTCAACCGTATAACGAGCTCATGACAGATATACTTTGCGGCAATTTATTAATACCTCATCCACGGTAATTTGTCTGATACATGTTTGGTTGTATTTACAAGAGGGTGTGTAGCCAAACTTAGTGCATGGGCTGCATGGGAGATTTTTATTTATAATAGTATGGTTTTTACCTTTGGGGCCCCATTTCTTTTCGATACCTGAGCCAAACAGCGACACTGTGGGAATGTTGAGGGCCACGGCTACATGCAAAAGGCCGGAGTCCGCCGTGATTAAGGCTTTAGCACCTTTCAGCAGCATTGCAGATTCCCTAAGTGTGGTTGTGCCGCAGTAGTTGGCAGCCTGAGGGCAGTGCCGGAGAATTATCCCTGCGTCTTCGGTCTCTGCGGTGCCGCCGAGAATTACTGCATTAAATCCCATTTCAGTGAGTGCTTTTGCCGTAAGGCCGTAATTGGTGCCGCCCCAGCGTCGCTCTTTTACGCTTGCACCTGGAAATATGCATATGTAGTTACCCAGTTTGTGGCTCTCTGGATGTTCCGGGGCATCAAGAAAGGGGGAGTTAACAGGGAATTCGTAACTTTTGCCGGTTATTGCGGCCAGAAGTGTGAGAAAACTCTCCGCCTCATAGTTTTCATGGCTATAGGCAACTTTGTGTGTAAAGAACTTCTCTCTCTCGTTTGTGCTGAAACCGGCCTTGATGTCTGCCCCTATAAAGTATGCCAGTGCTGCCGGCAGCCTGTGCCACTGTTCGGTATCTATGATAATGTTATAACTGTTTTTAAAGCATTCGATTAAATCAGATATTTTGTCATAAAGGTAAACCCTGTTCATGCCGGTATAGATACTAAAGACTCCGGCATTTCTTTTCTCACAAAGAATGTCTGTCTTTAGGCCGGGATATGCCTTTTTAAGTTCCTCAATCATGGGAATTAATAAGACTGCATCTCCAATGCCTCCCGGCCTGATAATAAGCGCCCTTGAAGGGGAGGTGGCAGCTCCGGCTGTTTTTTCAGATGATACAGGCAGCAGGCCGGCAAATCCTCTGCCTATTATGGAATCAATGGTTTTTAAAAATTTTATCTTATTCATTGCTAATTTATGAAAAGGTTAAATAGAAACCTTATACCAAGTTGGTATTAGTGGAGAAGATAACAAAACAACGTTTTCCTGCAGTGACCACAAAACATAAAAGGAGATAAACTCTGTTATCTCCTTTTATTAAAACCACAACGGTTACGATTATAAAATCTCTGCTCCCACTACCTGATGGGAGACCATACTCCAAACTCTGTCGCGTTTTAGACGCACCTCATCAATTAGTACCCCACGTTCTCTCTCGGCTGCTTCAGCAGCAACTCTCGCTAAAAAATCGGACGGCTCAGCTTTACGACAAAGCCTCTCGGTCGTGCTGGCGATCTTTGCGATTGTTTCCTCATCCATGATTCACCTCACCTAAATTATGAGTGTATTGGTCAAACTCCCAAAAATCTGAATTTGAATTGCCCTCACTCAAGTCTATTTCTTCACTTTTTATATACAACATATCTCTGATTCTCGCATAAACCAAATCTTTCTCTATTCCACCTGATGTAGTATCTATAACTATCTCAGCAAAAACCTTCCTCTCTCTGTATTGATTATAAGTACCTACTTCCATAACCCAAATAAAATGAGGCATTGACAAATTTAAAATAATATCAACTGAATTGTCAAGATATTTTTTTAATTCAAGACATTTTCGCGCATACCGCAGTTTCATCTTTTTGAAGGATGAACTTGTGGTCATAAATAAACGTGTGATTAACGGCTTCTCCGTGTTTTTTATTATTTCTTTAAATTCATCAGTACCAAGGTAATTAAATGCCCTTTCTCTGGCTTTTTCTACAGGTAAAAATGCTTTTTCCGGAAGGGGACAAACTGCTATAGCTATGTGATCTATTGTGTAACCTGGAGTATACTTAGCTCCATAATTATCAAGATCACATTGATATCCTAATAGCTGATATGGAAAAAAATTATCATCACAAACAATGTATTGCTTTACAAAAAAAGAACTATCTAAAAAAACCTCTTTTGTTTTTATATCAGCAGGAATATCCTTATATTCCAATGTATGTCCAATAATGCAGACAACATGTCCTCCAAAGCTGGCAAGTGCAGGGATACCTGATTCAATATAGGAGTAGAGATTTTCGTGTTCCTTTTTGATTGGACCATCTTTGTCTTTTAATGAAATAATAAGTGGATAAGTACCAAATTCTGTTAAAATCCTACTGTAATCTGCATAATTCATCCCACGATATGGGAAAATACGTCCATTGTTTGTGTCAGTCATTCTGACAAAATCGAATGGATACAGTTCCTTATACATAGTAAAACATTCTGAAAGATACCTGCATATACTCCAAAGGGCTGAATGTGCGCACACATTCACGTCACTATCCTGCGAAGTGTAGGGAAAACCTTCAACATGAAATTTCTTGCCGTTAATATGAGTTTTAAATGATGTGGTAAGGCAATAAAAATTATTATCAGACGATTGTCTTATTTTGGAAGGGTCTATCACTGTTCTTCCTATACACCGCTCAGTAATAGGGCGTATTACACTGTAACCTATGTAATAATTATCATAATTGTCGCTAAACAATAGACTCGTTTCTGTAGTTATATCGCAAGCAAAAAAATGTAAACGGCAAACATCCATGGAATGGTTAAAAAATTTTTTTGAGTAAAAATTACTATAAAGATTTCTGAAATCTTTGCAAATATAATGTGGCTCTAAAATTATGCTTTTTACATAAGGATATAATGTTGAAAAAAGACAGTCATAACCCCAGTCACTGAGTGATTTACACTCTTCTTTCATTTCTTTCCAACCAGGTTCAGGATTGCTTAAGTCTATATGGAATAGTTTTAATTTGTTAGGCACATAACCCATTCAATATGGTACGATATACATTGCAGTAACGTCAAGCATGAAATTATCAGAAATGGTGCCGTTACAGTATCAATATGATAAATATTTTGTTATTATATTAGATAAGGTATTTTTAATTTTAAATAGGGAGATGGAAAAGAAAAATATGATAAAAGAAGTTGATGTGCCGGCTAAAAAATATGAGGGAGCATCATATGCGGTCAAAGTAGTGCGCACGGCGCCTATGTTTGGTCAGAAACAGAGGAATTTCACCGAGCTGATTCCGCATCCGTTAATCCCGCGCATTTCCGTGATGTGGGCTTTTCTTGAAAGTTATATGAAAAAAACTGCTGACGTGTTCAGGATTTACCCTGAGACTACCACTATTTTGGAGCAGCGTATTGCTGATTTAAAGGGGGCTTTTAAACTCCAGGCGGAGGGAAAAATCGTTGATGCCGACCTGGTTGGAACCTTCCACATTATGGTTAATTATCTTGTTAAGTACTCGCTTGTCAGTGAACCGTTAACCATTGATCAGCGGGAGGAACTGTTTAACAATCTTCAAAAAGTCCGGGCTCTGCTCTCTAACGCTCACGGCACAACCCCTGCCGTAATAGCTGTTGATAAAACTGACAGGTATGTGGCCGACCTTATGTTTATGCTTGCCGAGAGTGTTACAAAGGCAATATCCGACATGTCGGACAAATCGTGGATAGAGTGCAACTCCGTGTTGGTGTCAGTCTTAAACGTTTACAGAAACAGAATGGGGAAACTCCTTGAGGGTTTCCACGTTTTTATAAATTCATCGGAGCTTGGCGGCGCTACAACTCCATCCTTTCACGCCCACGCCATGAGCCAAAGGAAAGACTCCGGTACAGCCTCTCTGCCGGATGAAAATCCCCTTGACGACACCATTGTTACAAAGAAACACTTTGAACGCCTCGGGCAGAAAACACTGGATGGAAAGTACATTGTGGAAACACTTCAGGAGTTAGCCCTTGAAAACTTCCTTGCCTTAGAAGAGGCTATGCAAAGCGGAATGGAATCTCTGGCCACAGAGCGTTTAAACGACCCAGGTTACATTGATGAGGAGGAGTTTAAGAGGTTTCTAAAATCCATGAGCATAGTTTCAGAAAAAATCCTTGAAAGTAAAGAGTACAATTTTGACGACTTTTTGGATGATGTACAAAAGCGCGGTATTTTACCCATTTTGGAAAAGTACAGCGTGCTTCTTAGTGATAAGGGGCGGCTTTCCGACAGGCGGAGGGCTGTTGAGTTTTGCTCTTATATGAAAGACCTCAGGGTGCGTTTAAGGTACTGGCTCAGGTATTCAAATAAGGTGGCGGTGTCGCCGGCCTCAGAAATATTTGGCTGCGCTATTATGAGAAAATTAATAGAAAGAGGTGTTGCAGAGAAAATCAACGAGGCCATAGTAACCGGAGTCCCGAAAGACCTCTCTATAAAGTTTGAGGTTATAGATTACTTCAGTTTCAGTAAAACCCGGCATGTAGTCCCGTCCTTTACCTTCATCGCCGACCCTGAGGTATGGTCTATGTATGGTAAGCCTATTATGAAAATAGCCGAGGAGAGCCTCAACAGCCAGTGGGAGAAGATATATTACCTGACGGAGGCATGTGTGCGTATAGTGGAAGATGCCACTGCCGAGAGTGATATTTTGCAGAAACTGGATGATTTAATAGGAATATCTGCGGTGTTGGAAGAAATGGCACAACTTGGGGTTGCTTTTGAGCCGACCCCCGACAGTATGTTGTATTGCTACGGTGAGGACGGCAGTAAGGATATCGTGGCAACAACACGCAATTACCTCCGGTACTTTGTCCGCTGTTTTGCTTTTGCAAGGAAAAAGAAAATCCTGCTCTTGCCTGGGCTCTGTCCCAGAACTACCATAATTGAGTTAAAAGAATACGATGGAGCATTCAAACAAGCCGTATATGTCTCTCCAATAGGGGTATATACAGCCGTCACAGACTTAAAGCAGTTTGAACGGTTCTTTGGCCCTATCAGCCTGTTGCGGGAGGCCAATGCACGCTTTGAAATAATCGGAGAGGGCGACGATAAATTCGTAATTCAAAAAACCGGTGGCGAATGCCGTACTAAGGGGCGCCCCATATTTCACAGAGATAAAAGGGAGCACCTCAGAAGCCGCCCAAGAATGTATGAGGAGCCGATAGTTGAAGCTATCAGTGAAACAATAAAAAAGTACGTGCTTACCCCTGAAAATCTGGGCAACATCAGTGCTCTGTATTTTCAGTTCTACATGCGGGACTATTTAACCACTGAGCATACCGGCCAATCCGGTATATCGTGGAAAACGGCTGCAGAGGTACTGCTGTGTTGTGAGCCGGAAATTTACGACCTTAAGAAAACTCAAAACATCGAAAACATTATCATGGAGGGTTTCTCTAAGAGCATACACGCTAAAATGGAAACCGACAGGGCGTACAATTTAATAAAAATCATACGGGAAGCACGACAGTATGCTATCAGAAAGATGCTGACTGTACATAAACGAAGCGACAGACTGAAAAAACAAATAGAAGAGGGTGATTTCATGGCTAACTATGAAAGGGTCGGAAAGGCCATTGAAATATGCAAAGCCGATGAGCGTTTTGTAAGTTTACTAAACGCCCTCGACCTTCCTCAAAACGAACGAAGTAAAGAACATATACTGTATATTTTCGGCATAAGGCTCACGGAACGCAGTGAACTTCTGAGAAATAAAACCGATGATTCGCATCGTATGCAGCTTATAAGGGACAACCTCAGCACGGTGTCATATTTTAAGTTGGCAGCCCTTATAGTTAATACCTCACTTGGCCTGGTTAAGGCCCAAATCAGAGAACACTTCTCTGAAAGCGGGGACAACGGTGAACTCCTCAGAGACCTTAACAACTCAGAGTACCTGATGGTTGAGCTTATATCCAGAATCATATATAAGTACATAGGACAGTCCCATAAACGTTGCTCCGACTGTGCCGAATCACTACAGCACTGTGATGCAACGCATCACTTTTTTAAGGCACTACTTGTTCACATTGGGGATGAGTTAAAACAAAAGAGCTTCCAGACAGAGGAGCACTGGAAAGTCCTGGGGTCAAAACCCACACAAGGACACACCGGTTTAATAGAAAAATGTCTGCTGCCCCCTGAACTGATACGCACGTGTATGATGGATTACGAAAAACATGGCGCTATCGTAAGCACCCTGGCAGATATCATGGATGCACAACTTCAGAGGAAGGATTGAGCCGCTTAAAAGGCAGTCGCTTAAACAGATGAAACGTGTATTATTAACTTTGATAATAATCGCCGCATTCGGTACCGGAGCCCTGTTTGCCAATGATGTGCTTGTGTTAGGGGACAGACGGATTGCCCCTGTCAGCGAGGTAATCAACAAGATAAGCGAGACACTGCACGGAAAGGTGACTGTCTATACACACCAATGCAGCCCATCTGAACTTGAAAAAATCGTGGCGGATGAGAAATCAAAAGTGGTAGCCGTTGTAGGTGTTGACTTCCTGACGGCGGCCCTGTCACTTCCAAAAACAATACCCATAGTCTATAGCCTCTTAATTAAACCGGTAACAACTGACAGGCAAAACGTTACCGGTGTGTATATGGAGACCCCTCTGGATACCTACTATTCTCTCTTCAGAAAATACTTTCCGGAGATTGTAAAAATAGGAGTTATAGATAATGAGGGGCTCTCTATTGTTAACCTTGCAAACTACCACTCACAGAGTGTTAAGACTATCAAAGCGGCTAATTCCTACGACTTATTACAATCTTTGGAGGTTAACGCCGCAGACATTAATGCCATCATTTTAGTGCCAAACAAAGTCTTTCTGGCCCCAACCGTTTTTGAGCAAATATACCTGTACTCATTCAGATATAAAAAACCGGTAATCGGTATATCTGAAAAACACGTCAGGGCCGGGTCACTGTTTGCGGTTGTTTTTAATCTGCCCTCGGTTGCAACACAAACGGGAGATATGCTAAAGACAGTGCTTGAGACAGGCACAGCCGCCAATATACCACACAGTCCGCCGGCTGCTTATGACATATACATCAACATGAACACCTCAAGGAAAATGGGTATAAAAATTCCTCAAAAACTTATTGATGAGGCTGCGAGGGTATTAGAGTGAATATATCCGCCGGCATGAAAAGGCTTTTGAGCAGGATTTTTCTGTCTTTTAAGGTTAAAACCCTTGCCTTGACGCTGCCTATATTAATAATAGTTTCGGCTGTCTATACATATGAGTCCATAACGACTGAGCAGGCAATGATGAAACAGGAGCTGTTAAGCAGAGCAACCGAGATAACATCCCTTACTGCAAAAAACAGCGAGCTTGCAATCCTCTCTGAAAACACAGTGTTTCTGCGTAAAACAGCAGCATCCATAAATGAATTACATGCCGTCAAAGAAGCCACCTTATATGATAAAGATTGGAGATCGTTGATTTACACAGGAGACAAGGCTATTGCAGCAGCCGTCTCTCTGTCTGTTAAACAGCCTGTCAGTTATAAAGATGCAAAAGACGCAATGTACTTTTTTGCGCCGGTATTCACTGTAACAAACCCCGATAGTGACCCCGGCGGCTTTAATGACACACTTACACATCAAATGCCTTTCACTAAACACATAGGCTGGGTGGCGATAGCATTCTCAAAACAGCCTATTGTTGCAGCACAGAGGCAAAATCTTCTCAAGAGGATTACCCTTGGCATGGTCTTTGCCGCCATCAGCAGTATTTTGATTTTTATATTTATCAGTATAGTGACAAAGCCGTTAAAAAAGGTTTTTGAAGCCGTAAAACGGTTTCAGGATGGACAGTATGAGGAGATAGTAGCAGGGTCGGAGGATGAAATAGGAGTTCTTGCCTCAGAATTTAACAGGATGAGCAGAGTCATAAGAGAAAGAGAGCAGGCAATAATTAACAAGGCCAGACTTTCTGAAATGTCGGCCAACATCAGCAACACTATAACACACAGTACTCATATTGGACATATGCTCAGGCAATGTATTGAGATACCCCGCATCTACATAGACAATGTGGTAGTTTCAATCCTTATAATGGATACTGATGAGCAGCAAGGTATTGGTGAGTTTTACACCGACGCCTCCGGATATAACACGAACATATTAATGGAAAAAATAGACATCAAGGCACTTTCAGAAAACTCTACCGCTGCTTTGTATAGCGACATGAATGACTGCACCTTTATAAACAGGCAATGGGCTTCAGGGCAAGACATAAAATCACTGGCTGTTTTTCCTCTGTCGCTGGATATGAAGCATCTCGGAGTGTTTTCCATCCTCTTTCATTTCTCCATTTCGGATGAGGTATATAAAACACTTTTTTCTGTAGCAAATGCCCTGTCTTTGGGCATAGAGTATAAACTTAACGAAAAGAGGCTCCGGCAAAAAACCAGTCAACTGGAGGAGTTTAACATAAACCTGGAGGGAAGGGTACAAGAGGAAATTCAAAAGAGCCGCCGCCAGGAACAGCTCCTCATCCAGCAGTCTAAGTTTGTCTCCATGGGGGAGATGGTGGTTGCGATAGCCCATCAGTGGAGGCAGCCCTTAAACGCTATAGGAGTACTTGTTCAGGAGGTAAGGGATGCACAGAAATACGGTGAACTGACGGGGGCCTACTTCGACGGAGTTATCAAAAATGTAATGGAGCAGTTGGAGTTTATGTCAAAAACCATAGATAATTTCAGAAACTTTTTTAAGCCTTCTAAAGAAAAAGTCATATTTAATATCAGTGACACAGTTTTTGAGGCATATTCACTCATCTCCGCTCAATTGCAACACAACAGAATACACATAGAGATGGACATAGCTGATAATGAATCTCTGAATACAACCGGCTACAGAAACGAGTTTATCCAGGTGCTTATCAACATAATGATAAATGCAAGGGATGCCGTTGCTGAGGCAAGAGATGCCGGAAAACTTAATAATGATGCCGGAACAATTTCTATCCTGTGCCGGAGACAGGAAAACACCATAGTGATAGCGATAGAGGATGACGCCACAGGGATTGGAGACGGCCTTGAGGGGAAGATTTTTGAGCCGTTTTTTACTACAAAGGGGTTTATAAAGGGAACCGGCATTGGGCTCTATATGTCTAAGATGATTATAGAAAATAACATGGGAGGCAGGCTCTATGCTGAAAATACAGAAAAAGGAGCAAGATTTGTTATTGAATTAGAGAGCGTGAATTGAGCGCATGAAAGCATCATTAAGCAAAAAAGATGAAAAGCCCATAAGTCAGCAAAGAGCCGATAAGAGCTCCGATAAAAACCTCCCATTTCGTGTGTGCCCTGACGGCGACTCTGCTCTGTGCTATCATGAGGGCGGCAAGCAGGGCAAACCCGCAGGCAAGGAGGTTTTTGGTTATAAGTGTGATGGACACCCAGATGGAAAATGAAACTGCGGCGTGCCCACTTGGCATTCCCCCTCTAAGCGGATGTCCACTCTTAGTAAAAGCTTTAATTATGACAACCAGTATGATAACAATAATCAGAGAAAGCACGGCAATATCGTTCCCACCGTGGGATGCAATGACAAGTCCACTGTTAAAAAATGTGACAAGGTATGGAAACAGGATAATATAGCCTATAACAGAGGCTCCAACTGCGGCAGTAAGCACCGCCCCTGCGGCAACGTCCTTTGCCACCCTTGCAAAGTTGTTAATTTCCGGTGACAGCAGATTCACTGTAGCCTCTATGCTTGTATTTATCAGCTCAAGTGCAATAACAAGCATGATTGTAACTGAGATAATCAAAAACTCTGTCTTTGTTATACCAAGGACGTAACAAAAAAGCAGTACTATGGCGGCTACATAGAGGTGATAACGCAGGTGGCGTTGTGTTTTAGCCGCTTCCAGGATGCCCTCTATGGCATTATTAGCACTCTCCACCCATTTTCTTAACGGCACTAAGTACTTCCTCTTCTTTTTTAAGCATTTTTGCCGCCTGCCGCGGGCCTCTCTCATGGTCCAGGCCAATCAGATGTAAAAGCCCGTGGATTAAAAGCCGATCTATATGGTTCTGTTGAGCCTCAAGCGATGGATGTTCAATATTGACAACAATATCGCCCAGCAGGTAATCTCTGTCATCATGAGGCAGCTCCTTTAAAGAATTATACTGTGGAAAAGACAACACATCGGTAGCCGTATTTTCAGCCCTGTATCGGTTATTCATAGTTTTCATCTTACGGCTGCCGATAAACAAGACGTCCAGTTCAGCTCTTTTTAAATTCAAGTACCTTAGCGCCAGTGTGAGACGACGTTTTATCGCTGCCGTGTCTGTCTTTATCTTTTTGCTGAGATTCCTTATCGAGACCCTTATCTCTGTCCCCCTCCCCCGGTGGTTTTAGTTTATTAAAATCAAACCCGGGATACTCTATTCTCTTGTGAAGGATACCCAGAAGGATATATGTAAAACGCTCTTTAATGGTGTTAATATCTTTAAGAGTCAGGTCGCACTCATTCAACTGTCCATCCAGCAGGACATTATTTATGATTTTCTCGACAAGCCCGGAAACCCTTGCAGGGGTAGGTTCCTTGATTACCCTTGAGGCCGCCTCCACGGCGTCGGCAATCATAACAAGGGCGGCAACACGGGTTTGAGGCTTAGGCCCCGGATACCTGTAATCCTCCTCATTAGGAGCATCAGCCTGCTCCTCCTTTGCTTTCTGGTAAAAATACGTTATTATGTTGGTACCGTGGTGCTGCGTTATAATATCCTTGACCGGCTCGGGGAGCTTATACTCATCCGCCAGCTCAAGCCCCTCCTTGACATGTGATATGAGTATCATGCTGCTCATATGCGGAGTGAGTTTTTCGTGTTTATTTATGGCGCTTGATTGATTTTCTATAAAGTAGTCCGGCATCTTTATTTTGCCTATATCATGATAATAGGCGGTAACGCGGGCAAGCAGCGGATTGACTCCAATGTGCTCTGAGGCCGCCTCAACAAGGTTTCCCACTATTACGCTGTGGTGGTACGTGCCGGGGGCATTTATCATAAGGTTTTTCATAAGCGGCTGATTTAAATCCAGAAGCTCTATTAATGTAATGTCTGTTGTAACCTTAAATAAATATTCAAGGGTTGGCAAAACAATTGAGACATAGGCAGATATGGTAATGCCGGTGGTAGCGGCAAAAATCAGACAGTGAAGAGACTGAAGCATATCGCTGCCTGCACTGAAAAAATTTATAATTGCAGCCGATACGATGTTTACACCGCTTATGTAGAGTCCGCCAAGCAATAAGTCTGTGCGTTTTTTGCACCTTATAACGCTAAATGCAGCAATTATGCTGCCTGTAAACACATAGAAGGTGAAGTACGGGTCGTGCTGCCAAATGCCGGAGATTATGCTTATTATGAAAGCAAAAATTATGGCCGTATGGGAGTCAAAAAGCAGCGCTACCAGCATAGCACCTGAATGCACAGGTATCCCGTATGTCACCGACTTCAGATCAGGTATGCCAAAGCCTTTACCGAAGGTAAAAAGCACATACTCAGCGGTTACAGCAACAACCATGGTTGTAAAAAACATTATCCCCAGCAATACAAGCATCTTTCGCTGCTTTAAATATGACGGCTTATAACGGAAGATGTCCATAAACATTATTGAAAGACAAATTGCAGATATCAGAAAAATCCCTATAAAATACTCTGCAATGCGCGCTTTGGTTATCGCAAGGGAAATAAGTAAGGACAACAAAACAACAAACATTAAATTAATGCTGTTAGTTTTATTCCAAAAGACCTTTTTACATTTTAAGCTAACGCTTTTCATGTTTTTCATATGCTTTTATGATTTCCTTTACAAGTTTGTGTCTGACCACATCCTTTTCGCTGAAATAAATAAATTCAATTCCATCAATTCCTCGCAAAACGCCCTCTATCTCAACCAGCCCCGAGATCCTCTCCTGAGGTAAGTCCACCTGAGTAATATCGCCGGTGATAACCGTCTTTGACTCAGGCCCGAGCCTTGTCAGATACATTTTCATCTGTTCAGATGTCGTATTTTGTGCCTCATCCAGTATAACAAAAGCATCTCTGAGAGTTCTGCCTCTCATATAAGCAAGCGGCGCAATTTCCAGCACTCCTCTTTCAACAAGCAAGGATACCCTGTCAGCGTCCATCATGTCAAACAGTGCATCATAGAGGGGTCTCAGGTAGGGATTAACCTTGTCGTGTATATCCCCCGGGAGAAACCCAAGCTTCTCGCCGGCCTCCACAGCCGGCCGTGCCAGTATTATTCTGGTGACTTCCTTTTTCAGATAGGCGGTTACCGCCATTGCCACGGCCAGGTAGGTCTTGCCGGTACCGGCAGGTCCAATTCCCACCACTATATCGCTTTGCCTGATTGCCTCCACGTATTTTCTCTGGGTCTCGGTTTTGGGAATTACATATTTTAATTTAGATGCTACAGGAATTGCTATGTTTTTCAAGTTGCCGCCGGCGTTTAAATTCATTATAGCCTCTATTATATCATTTGTTTTCAAGTGATGTCCCTGACGTTTTATATCATAAATATCATGTACGATTTTTTCAGCCATCTTTACTTTTTCATCATCACCGTCAATGATGACCATATTACCTCTGAGGCTTATTACAACACCCAGAGTATCTTCTATCAATTTAAAAGCTCCTGAAACCGACCCATTTAATATATTCATGTCTTTCTCTGAGTCTGCGCTAAGTTGTATGGTTATCGTGGCTCACCTCTCATAAAGCATTTAAAGCCTTTCTTGCTGAGTCTTCCCAGAACCGCATTAGCCTCTGTCTGTGAGTTATAGTCGCCTACACGCACCTTATACAGAGTAACGCCGTCTTTTATAGGAGTTTTTAAGATACTTGCGGAAAATCCCTTTATTTTTAAATCATTCTGTACCCTTGTGGCTTCTTCCACATTTTTAAAAGCTCCCACCTGTATATAATACCTCTGCCTGAAGGCTTCCTCAGTCTGTTTTGCCGGTTTTTCCTCGACAGGTTTCTGTTTTGCCTGTGCCTGTTTTTTTTGCGCAGTTTTCAGCTCAGGCTTTGAGTCCGCCTTAACTGTACGGTGTTCTTTTCCCTGCTTTTGTTGTTGTGGTTTCGGCTCCACCTCACGGTTTACAACCACAGTCTCTGTCTCAGGAAGATTTTTCTCTGTAGCAGGCGGCGGCTCAGGCTTTGTATTTTTTTGCTGCTGTTGAGCCTTTAACACCTGATTTGCGGCATATTCCTGCTCTTTATCCCTGCTATGTTGATTATCCTTAACGGCTGTCTCACTCTCAGGCGCTGAAACAGGAACTGTTTCTTTTAGAGTTTTGACCTCAGTAACTACGAAACCACCTATTTTCTTAGCTGATTGAGATATTTCCCCGCCGGAGTACTTCTTACCGGCAAAAAAACCGATTATAAAACTGATTGACGAAAAAGATATTATAACAGCTATCAATAGCCCCTTTCCCTCTATGAAGTTATAATCAAATTTGCTGAAAAAACCAAACTTCATAATATTAGCATAGCATCTCCATATGAGAAAAATCTATATCCAGTTTCGACAGCTTCTTTATAGGCATTCAGCACATTATTCTTTCCGGTAAAAGCGCTTACGAGAAAAAGAGGGGTTGAGTGTGGCAAATGAAAATTAGTGATAAGTGCGTCGGCCCCTTTAAAAACATATCCAGGGTAGATAAAAAACGATGTTCTTCCCCTGAGTTTACCGCCCGTTGAATCATCAATTTCGGCGGCACCATTGATTACGCTCTCTACAGCCCTTGTTACCGTAGTTCCGACATAAATTACCCTGCCACCGCCGGCCCTTACAGCGGCTATGTCGCATAGTATAGATGAGTCCATCTCAAAGCACTCCTCATCCATCTTATGCGCTTCCACAAACTGTGTTTTAACAGGCCGGAATGTACCGGTTCCCACGTGATGCGTTATGGTCTTTATGCTTACCCCTTTAGCGTTGATTTGTTTAAGGATATCCGGTGTAAAATGAAGCCCTGCCGTGGGCGCCGCTATTGATCCCTCATTTTTAGCATAGACGCATTGATAACGCTCTCTGTCTGAAACATCGGGCGAACGTTTTATATAAGGCGGAAGCGGCATTAACCCGTATCGGGAAAGTAACTCGCTAAGTTGTCCTGAATTTCTAAACTCAGCTTCTTTGCCCTCGTAAAGTATGCAAGAAAAACCGCCTTCAAAATACAAGACTCCACTGTATTTCCCCTTTGAAAGCACACTGTGGCGGTCTCCCTGTGCCTTTCCGGTTATAAGAATATCCAGGGGGTTACCCTGCTGAGTTTTACCCTGAAGCCTTGCCGGAGTTACTTTTGTTTCATTGACAATGAGCATATCACCGGAATTTAAATATTCCGGGATATTCTCAAAGATACGGTGCTCTGTAGCTCCGTCTCTGTGCAGCACCATAAGACGGGACTTCTGTCTTTGTGGAGCAGGCCTCATGGCTATCCGCTCAGTGGGAAGATCAAAATAAAATTCAGATGTCTTTAGCATTGCTTAATAATATTTTACCTTAAAAATCAGCTCTCTACAGTTTAACCTCCGCCCCATCATATTGTCCACATCAATTACCTTACCGGAGCAAAATCCGAAATCCGGCATAAAGTTAAGACAGGCGATTTTTTGATGGAAACTGTTGTTGTAGAGTATATCAGCCATCTTCTGGCATGATATTTGCATTATATCTTTCGTTGACAAGTTATTGTCTTGTAAATAAAACAGGAGGAACGTAATGATGGCTTTGGCGTTGTATAACGACACATCTGAACAGGTTAGCGGAAATTCTTTTGATATCTCAGAGCTTCTTGATATTTTTAGCAAAATAAACGAGGAAGAGAGTAAGATAACAGAGGAAATCAGAGAGTATTTCTTTCTTTATTAATAGCTGCAAGCACTGCATGTCCTTTTTTTAACAGAAAATATGACAAAAAATTGACACCTGATGTTATAAATATGAGTTTGTCTGTTTATCTCAGCATTAAGCAGATTTAATTTTATTCATAATGAAGGACAAATTTTGGCAAAAATTGCCATTTTGGGGAAAAACTTTCCTTTTGAGGAAACCTCTGTTGCAAAATACCTGCATATTTACTGAGTTTATGATTAAATCAGTGGCTAAGTCGCTGGCATGTATCTTGCATATTTTATAATATGACGAATCGCAATATAAATAAAGTGATGAAAATATCCGATAAATAACTAACGGACAGCAGGACAAAATGGACACTGAAAAAGAGGAGATGAAGAAAATGGTAGAGATAAGAAGAAATCATTATTTCATCGAGGGTAGTACTATCTACTCAGTGGAAGTAGTAAAGAGAGACAGTGATCACGTATCGTCCTTCATAAGGTTACCGCATACTAAAGAGGTTGTGAAAGAGTTTCCGGATCATGATGAGGCACTCAAATATCTGTTCATCCTGGTAAAGAAGCTGGATCTTGAGGTTTCTTTCCCTGCACACTCAATGGCGTTTCGCTAAAAAGGAGGTATGCCATGTTTAGATGTGAAGATTGTAACAACGAACTTACTTTAAAAGGCAACTATGTCAGCGGCTCAATGTATCGCTGTCCGGCTTGTGACACTTTGTACTTTTACCCGGACACTGCCGTTACGTTAAACACCACAGTGAGGACAAGCACTATAGCCGGTGTGTGCACCATATAAGAACTCATAAGACGGAGGGTGTTTTTTTCAAAACTTTTAGCCAGACAGATAAGTTAACGGCTCTCCAGGCGCCGGATGAGTCCAAAAGCTTTTCAAACGCTGCCGGTTTAAAATAGCAGGCTGTTTCCTGCTCTATGCTTTCTCTGAGGTAACGAGATATTTCTTTAATCCACGTTTTTTCCGGAGTTCTAAAGGCAACTTTATCCGTCCGCAGACGAATTGTCTCCGGCACCAGCCCTGATACCGCCTCCCTCAACACATATTTGCTCCAGCCGTTGTGAATCTTAAACGCTCCGGGAAGGGCAAACACATACTCAATAAGCGGTGTGTCATCGGCAAACGGCACCCTTGCTTCTATCGAAAAATGCATTGAGTTTCTGTCCTCATACTTAAGCAGACACTGGAGGTTTTCCTCAAGCATATACTGCAAGAGCATAGCGTTGAGATTGCCGGAGTACTTTTTATCAAGAAGAGACGAAAGCCGTCCCTTATGCGCATTTTTGAAATCCTCGGACAGGTGAGTGTTTAGCCCCCTTGTAAGAACATTTTTAACAAACCCGGGAATTGTTTTCATCAGTGAGGATTTTAACAGATACGATACAACAGAACCCATGCTTAATGGTGCATTCCCCATGTGTTTGCACTCGGAGATTAAATTAAACAGTTTTCCTTCTTTAAGCATATTACTAAAAAAAGCGCCGTAAAACATCGGGTATCCGGCAAACAGCTCATCAGCCCCCTGTCCGTCAAGCAAAACCTTCACACCGTGCTCAGAGGCTAGTTTCATAACCCTGTACTGGGCATATATGCTGGTAGAGCGAAAGGGGACATCCTGGCAGTAGATGAGGTCATCGAGATCATCTAAGAGCTCCGGTGCCGTAGGAAAGGTTTGAAACCACTGGGTGTTTGCCTCAGATGAGACGATTTGAGCCCACCGGCTCTCATCTGTCTCCGTGTCCTTGTAAGAGGCCGTGAAAGTCTTTTGCCTTATGCCGACCTGAGCTATGTGTTGCCGCTTTATAAAGGAATCAATGGCGCATACTATCGTGGAGCTGTCTATGCCGCCGCTTAAACAACTACCCACGGTTACATCCGAGCGCAGTCTGAGAGCTATAGAGTTAAGAATAAGCTCCCGTACTTTGGCTGCCGCCTCAGTTGTCGTTACCCCTTCCGCTGCAAAAAGAGACCGGTTGGTGTTTAACGTATAATATCTTTTGACGGCAGGCCTTAAGTCTGTTGACAGGTCTATAGTCATAGAGTGGGCAGGCATAAGCTCATCAATTTCACTTAGAAACCTTCCCTCATTTCCCAGAGCAAGGTAGTCAAAGACAGCCTCATCATTAACCGCCCTCTTAATGTCGGGAAGCGCAAGGAGTGCCTTGATTTCTGAGGCAAAGGCAAAACCACTCCTTAGGACAGTGTAATAAAAGGGTTTTACGCCAAAGCGGTCACGACAGCAAAAAAGCTGGTTTGCAGCCCTGTCGTAAATGGCAAAGGCCCACATGCCGTTAAATTTGCCGGCACAGTCCTCTTTCCACCTGTCGTAAGAGGCAAGAAGCACTTCAGTGTCACTGCCGGAGCGAAACTCATACCCTGCCGCCCTAAGTTCACCTCGCAGCTCCACATAGTTATAGATTTCGCCGTTATAGACCGTGTAGTAGCGGTTTTGGTAATTCATCGGCTGATGGGCGGATTCTGTTAAATCCAGTATTGCAAGGCGTCTGTGCCCGAGATACATATTTACCGGCTCGTTAAAAGAATTTATATGCCTGCCGCCGATAACGCTGTCATCCCCTGTGAGTTCATAAACTTTTCCAGATTGGGTATTGACGGCAAGGTAGCCCTCGTCATCCGGCCCCCTGTGCCTTAGTATATTAGTAATGCGGCTGACTAACACAGCAGAGGGCGGACTATTCCGGGTAACTATTCCAAATATCCCGCACATTACAGAGAGATTAATACCATGTAGTTGTCAAAAAAGTAAATTAGTTATCATACCAAGTAGCAGTCAAAAGAGTAACGAGGCGGCAAGGAGAAAGCGACAAAGGCGTACTGTGCTCGTACGTCAAGGAGCTTTCGACGAAGCCAACAAAGTTAATCGAATGAATGCAACTTGGTATCAACCCTGGCTGCCCCTTTGGCGATAGTCCTCTATTGCTTTTCTTAAGGCATCGGCCCCCAGGTTTGAGCAGTGCATTTTCTGAGGGGGAAGCCCGTCAAGTGCATCGGCAACATCCTGTTTGGTTATCTTCAATGCCTCCTCTATAGTTTTTCCTTTTGCCATCTCTGTTATCATGCTCGATACCGCTATTGCCGCACCGCAGCCGAATGTCTGAAATTTTACATCTGTTAATATGTTATTTTCCACCTTAATGAAAAGTTTCATCGCATCGCCGCAGGTAGGGTTTCCTTCCATCCCAACCCCGTCGGCATCAGGCATCTCCCCTACGTTTCTTGGATTTGTAAAGTGATCCATTAACTTTTGGCTATACATGTTAACCTCCCTCTTGCTTAATCTCTGACGTATCCATTATTTTTAGTGTTCCTCAACTTTTGTATCCTCAGGTCCCCAGCCGCCTTTGGCAAACGGTGACATCTCTCTGAGTTTACCCACAATCAGCGGAAATTCCCTCAGCAGATACTCCACATCTTCCATGTCGTTGTCTATGCCAAAGGAAAACACTATGGAGCCGTGCGTAAGGCTTGTCGGAATGCCCATTGAGGCAAGTGTCGGAGATGCCTTAAGAGCCTTTGACGTACAGGCCGAACCGCTTGCTGCATATATTGACTTAGACAGAAGCATAAGCAGCATTCCCTCTCCCTCTATAAACTCAACCACAAAGCTGGCAAGCCCCGGCAGTCTCTGTGCCGGATGCCCCGTTAAGTGCACCTTTTCCACTTTTGCCAGTCCCTCGATACATTTGTTGCGGAGCCTTTCTACATGTTCCATCCGCTCAGATAGTTTTTCCTTTGCCAGTTCCGCAGCCTTTCCCATACCCACTATCGCAGGCACGTTTTCCGTTCCTGCACGCCTGCCGTTTTCCTGTATGCCGCCATAGATAAGCGGTAATATTCTCTGCCCCGCTCTCAGATAAAGCGCCCCAGCCCCCTTAGGGCCGTAAAACTGATGGGCAGCCATACTAAGGGCATCCACCCCAAGGGCTTTCACATCAACCTCAATGTTACCCACAGAGGCTACCGCATCGGTATGGAAAGTTATTTTTCGCTCCTTTGCAATTTTAGATATCTCCTGTATGGGCTCAATTGTGCCGACCTCGGAGTTGGCATGTATGATTGATATCAGCACGGTGTCCTTATTGATTGCGTTTTTTACAGCCTCAGGGTCAACAAGGCCGTGCCTGTCCAGCGGCAGGTAGGTTACAACAAAGCCCTGTTTTTCCAGTGACCTTGCCGTGTTAAGCACGGAGTGGTGTTCGGCTTTGGATATTATTATATGGTTTCCATCACTTTGTCTTGATGTTGCCAGTCCCTTAACGGCAAAATTGTTTGCCTCCGCTCCCGAGGCTGTAAAAATTATCTCCGATGCTTTGGCATTTATTAACGCCCCCACCTGTTCCCTTGCAGTGTCTATTCCCTGCTTTGCATTAAAGCCCAGATCGTACATACTAAGCGGATTCCCAAACTCTCCTTTAAAGTACGGCTCCATTGCCTCAAACACTTCAGGCAACAGGGGGTTGGTAGCCACGTGGTCAAAGTATAATCTTTTCATTTATCCACCTCTTTAGGATGCGTGGAGTTGCCTCCACCTTTTCTGATGTATATTTTGTAAAAATCCTCCTCTTCATCTATACCCAGAAACTCGTTACCGGTTTTTCGGCACCATGCCGGAACATCCTCAAGTGCCCCGTCATAGTCGGTTAGGAGCTCCAAAACCTGCGCCTCCTCCAGTTCCTTCATCTGCTCGTCCAACTTCAACAAGTGCATAGGACACATCATATACACTATATCACTTGTTACATCCGCCTTTACGTTTTCAACAAATTTTAAACTCACGCCGTTACCATCCCTGATGTTTTATTGCAGCCCGCCCTTAAGGCCTCCCGTGGGCACTGTGAGGCTGCATCTGAGGCATCACATGAAAATATCAGATCCTCAAATTGTTTGCCCTTAAGTAAATCCAAAAGTGTTATTGTCTGTAAGAACTCCTCTATCTGCCTTCCCAGAGCCTTCCACAGATGCTGAATTACACAGTGGTCGGCCTTCATGCAGCCCTTAGAGCTTGCGGGGTCTTCTGAATTGGATGCGCACAGTGTGATAGCAAACGGCCCCTCCAGTGTTGTTAATATTTCGGCTATGGTAATATCCCCCGGTGTTTTTGTTAGCAAATAACCGCCCCCGGGGCCCTTTACACTCTTGATTAAACCCACCTTTCGCAGCCTGCCCAGGATTTGCTCTAAAAACGGCACTGATACATCCTGCCGCTCGGAAATTACACGTATAGTTATCGGATTATCGGGGTATCCGCGGGCTATCTCATACATTGCCCTTACGCCGTATTGGCATTTTGTTGACAATCTCAACATTATGTTATAATTTTAAAATACCATACTATTTTTGTCAAGTATTTTTTTGTTTATACCGGTTGATTTTCTTTCATAGACATATTTAATTGAAATGTAATATAAAGTTCATTTTGGTGTAACAATAGAAATGTTAGAATTTTTTAAAGCGAAAAAATTGATGCGGAAAAACCATATTAATGGTAAAACTAAAGCGGCAAAGGAGAGTATGAGAATGAAAGGGAAATCGGCAATTTTTTTAATTTTCATTTTTTTAGTTGTTTTAAGCGGGAAGGTATATGGTGAGACAGCGATAGTAAAGGTGGACGGCTCATCAACAGTGTTTCCTATAACAGAGGCGGTGGCTGAGGAATTTCAAAAAGCGGAGAAAGGTAAGATAAAAGTGACAGTTGGAATATCCGGCACAGGAGGAGGTTTTAAGAAGTTATGCAGGGGAGAGATAGACATCAGTGACGCCTCAAGACCGATTAAAACTTCTGAGGTGGAGCTCTGCAAAACCAACAATGTAAGTTACATAGAGATACCGGTAGGATATGATGGGATAGCGGTTTTGGTAAATCCTAAAAACACATGGGCCAAAGATATGACGGTAAAAGAGCTTAAGAAACTCTGGGAGCCGGAGGCTCAGAAAAAAATTATAAAATGGAGTCAAATAAGGGCGGGCTGGCCGGATAAAGAAATTCATCTTTTCGGCCCTGGTGTGGATTCAGGCACATTTGATTATTTCACTGAAGCGGTTGTCGGGAAAGAGCATTCCAGCAGAGGGGATTACACATCAAGTGAGGACGATAATGTCTTAGTGCAGGGTATTGCATCGGACCAGTACGCACTTGGGTATTTCGGTGTTGCTTATTATGAGCACAACACGGATAAAATGAAGGTTGTTGGGATAGATGACGAAAAGGATGACAATGGTAAAGGCCCCGTGCACCCAACCTATGACAACATAGTCAAAGGAGTGTATCAACCGCTTGCAAGACCAATTTTTATTTACGTAAGCATAAAGTCTTCAAATAAACCGGAGATTCAGAAATTTGTGGAATTTTACTTAAAAAATGCTGAAAAACTTGTAAAAGAGGTCGGCTATATTTCACTTCCGGCAGCGGCGTACCCTTTAGGGCTCAACAGATTTTCAAAAAAGATGGAAGGCTCTGTTTTCGGAGGCCACGGCTCACAGGTTGGCGTAAAAATAGAGGAACTGCTTAAGAAAGAGGCTAAATAGCAGGAGAGATTAGTAAGTGAGGGGTAGGGGAAGGACTCTGTCCTTCCCCTTTTGTTGATTGCAGCTTGGTATTACCCCACAGGCATTACTTTTACCGGTGTAAGCGGAGGTGAGTCATCTTCCGTTTCAAATGTAAGGGTATTAACCATTGCCCTTGAAAAGTGTATTGGAGCAAAGACCATTCCTTGGGGAATTTCATCAGTTATACGCACTTTTACAATCGTTTGCCCGTTTCTGGATTCCACACGTGCCTGTGCATCGTCTTTGAGACTGTACCTGATAGCATCTATTTGGTTTACCTGAATAAAGGCATCCGAGACAACATGACTGAGGCTCTTTGACATTGAGGAAAGTGCTCCCGAGTGCTGCATCAGGTTGCCCGTTACCATATAAAGCGGGTAATTGTTATCTGTCTCTGTCACTACTTTAAACGGCACACTTATGAATTTCCATTTTTGAGACTGCTCTTGCACCTTTATTGACGATATCTCATCCTGATAGGAATACAGACTGTCTGCGCCTACATTTTTGTGCATATATCTAGCTAAATTTCTCAGCACCTGCCAGTCGGGCATAGACTCGCCGGTTTGTGGAACCACCTTTCTGACCCTCTGGTCCAGCCCCATGAAGTTTGTAAATGTTCCATCCTTTTCAGACCAGCTTGATGCAGGCAGCACCACATCGGCCATAAGTGCCGTCTCAGAAAGCCGTATGTCCTGTACTATCAGAAAGTCTAGCCCTGAGAGCACCTCCTTTATCTTATTTGTATCGGGATATGTAACAATGGGGTCCTCACCCATCAGGTAAAGAAACTTAATTGTGCCCTTTTTGTAGAGCATTTCAAACAAATTCTTACCCGGTGTGCCGGTTATTTTCTTAAATCCGGGGAGATAATACGGAGAGACGCCCATTTTCAACATTCCAAGGGTGTTTGCCAAAAGAGGAGGCACCTGTAGTGAGGAGGGCCCGTCACCCAAAAACATAACAAGATTGGCTGCTGAAATAACGGTGTTTACACTCTTGGAGTTCTCACCGGCACCCGCTGTCATTGCAATCATGCGGCTTTCAGCATTCAGATAGTCGTCTGATATTTTGACAAAATCATCCCTGTCCATGCCCGTTATTTCACACACTTTCTCTGTTGTAAAGGAGCTCACCGCATCAACCAAAGCCTCAAAACCATCTATCCCCTGTGTCATTTCATTTTTTAAATGGAACCCGTCATCGTATGCCCGTTTAATTATTCCATAAAGGAGCGCTTGTGAGGTGCCTGGATTTATTTTTACCCACGTTGTGGCATGTCGTGAGAGTTTTGTCTCCCGCGGGTCCGCCACTATAAGCTTTTTACCCTTTCTTACAGCCTCTATGAATTTAAGTCCCCATATAGGATGTGTTGAGGTTATGTCAGACTCAAGAACAAGCGCTACAGCACTTTTAAGTGGAGCATCCATATCTACTGGATTGTACGTTATCCCAAATGTCCGCTCAAATGCCTTTTGCACCTTTGTAAAGCCAAAGCGTGATGATGAATCTAAGTTATCTGTCCCTACCACGGTTCTCATAAATTTCTGCAGCATGTGGTTGTCTTCATTTGTGCACCGTGGTGAGCCGATTGCACCTATTGCCTCAGGGCCGCCGTCAGCGAGCACAGACCTGATTTGTTTCGATATCAGTGCCATTACCTCTTCCCATGCCGCCTCTTTGAGACGCCCGTCTTTTCTTATTAACGGGGTTTTCAGCCTGTTATCGCTGTATATATAATCGTAGCCGTAACGGCCTTTTGTACACAGGTCACCTTTGTTGACGCCCTGGAAGTCAACTCCCCTGACATTTAGAATTCTACCCTCCGAAATATCAAGAGAAAGTGTGCAGCCCACGCTGCAGTACGGGCAGATGTTCTCCCTGTGCTCCAAAAACCATGCTCTTGAGCGGTGTTTGAATGTTTTGCTGCCAAGGGCCCCTACCGGACAGGCATCAACACACTGGCCGCAAAACTCACAGTTTAAACTCTCCTCAAACGGCGGGCTTACCTCAGTCCTAAAGCCCCGTCCTATAAAGTTAATCGCTCCCACCCCCTGATGTTCCCAGCAGACTCTCACACAGCGTCCGCATAAAATACACCTGTTGGGGTTTATTTCGATCAACGGATTTTCAAGGTCTTCTATTTCATGTTTTTTCTCCCCTCTGAATTTACTCTCCGAAGGGCCGTACTGATAAGCCAAATCCTGAAGTTTACACTCCCCTGCTTTGTCACACACGGGGCAGTCCAGCGGATGATGCACAAGCAGCAGATCCATAACCATCTGCCTTGCCTTAAGCACATTGGGAGTTTCCGTATGCACTACCATTGCATTTTCAGCAGGTGTTGAACAGGAGGTGAAGAGCCTCTCTCCGTGTCCCTCTATCTCAACCACGCATATACGGCAGCCGCCAAAGGGCGTTAACCTTCTGTCCCAGCACAAATGCGGTATGTATATGTCGTTTGCCATTGCGGCCTCAAGAATGGTTTTTCCGTTTTCCACAGTTACTTTAAGATCGTTTATCGTGAGCTCTATCATGGTTACGATGCCTCCCTGATACCGGTTTGTCGCCCCTGAATGCGGATGGAGCCAAAGGTGCATGTCTCAAAACAGGTTCTGCATTTAATGCATATAGACTGGTCTATCTGATGAGGTTTTTTCTTCTCTCCCGATATGGCATTAACAGGGCATTTGCGGGCACAAGATGTGCAACCTGTACAGATGCTTTCATCTATACTAAATGAGGAAAGAGCCTTACAGCGGCCTGTTGGACACCACTTCTCATTGATATGTTTTTCATACTCATCCCTGAAGTACTTTATCGTAGTGAGCACGGCAAGCGGGGAGGTCTGTCCCAGACCACACAATGTAGTGCGCTTTACCTCTGTTGCGATTTCCTGTAAAATCTCTATATCGCCCGGCTTCCCTCTACCCTCGGTTATATCCACAAACTTTTCGTACATTACAGTTGTCCCAATGCGGCATGGTGAACACTTGCCGCAAGACTCGCCCTTGCCAAATTCCATGGAAAACATTGCGGCATTTACCATGCACGTGTTGGTATCCATAACTATGATATTACCGGAGCCCATAATTGCACCGGTACTTACTATGCCCTCGTATGTGGCTGGAGTTTCGATAAGAGATTCAGGAATGAATCCGCCTGTGGGGCCGCCTATGTGAAGGGCTTTGAATTTCCGTTTTTTCTTCATCCCTCCCCCCAGGTCGTTTACGATATTTTTGAGGGGGGTGCCCATCGGCACCTCTATGAGGCCGTTGTTGATAACCTCTCCGGTTAACGTAAAAATCTTTGTCCCGGGGGATTTCTCCGTACCCACTGACCTGAACCAGTCGGCTCCGTTTAATATTATCAGGGGAACATTGGCAAATGTCTCGGCATTGTCAACAATTGTTGGCTTACCCCAGAGTCCCCTGACGGCAGGATAGGGCGGTTTAGGCCGTGGAAAGCCCCTTGTGCCCTCAAGAGAGCTTATCAGGGCTGTTTCCTCACCACAGATAAATGTGCCTGCCCCGGTTGCAACCTCCATGTCAAACTCAAAGCCGGTGCCTAAAATATTATTGCCGATGAGGCCGTATTCTTTAGCTTTTGCCACTGCATGATTCATTCTGGAGATTATAAATTTGTGCTCAGGCTCTCTTATGTAAATGTAGCCCTTTGATGCGCCGGCCGCTTTGGCCGCTATGAGCATTCCCTCTATGATGGAGTGAGGATCGGTGTCGGAGATGCTTCTTGATATGGGGCCTGCGTTACAAATCACGTATTTATCACGGCTGTCGGTGCCGCTGCCGGCTTTCCTGCAAATTTCCCACTTTAGCCCTGTGGGAAAGCCCCCCCCTCCGCGCCCTCTCAATCCGGAAGCCTTTAACTCGTTTATTACCATTGATGGGGTGGGACTGGTCAAAGCCTTAAGCAGGGCAAAGTAGCCGTCACTACCTATATAATCATCAATGCTGTTGGGGTCTGTAAGTCCTCTGTTTTTCAGCACTCTGGGGGTTTGAAACTTAAAAAAGGGGATATCCGAAAATGCGGGTATCGAGTCCTTTCCCAATGTGTAGAGACGTTTAGAGTGAAGTTCTCCTTTAAGTAAATGTTGCTCTATAATAGGAATAACATCATCCGGCGTTAGTGATTCGTAGAAAATACCGCCCGGGTAGAGGGTAAGAAGCGGGGCCTGGGTACAAAACCCGTTACAGCCGGTTACATAGATGGATACCTCAGAATCGAGATTCCTTTGTTTTAACTCCTGCTCAAAGGCCTCCTTTATCTTTAAACTTCCCCGTGCAGTGCAACTTGCGCCGCCACAGAGCATAATGGAGGCACGTGCTGCCCGTGCGGTAGGGTTTTTATGGGCAGCTTTGATGTTTTTTAGGTCATCTGCTGTTATCTGTGGCATTAGAAAAGCCCCCCTTAGTTATAATCTTTCAGAATTTCTGTTATTTTATCAGGATCCACTGTGCCGTGGCTGTCATGGTCAATCTCTATCACAGGGGCTGAGGCGCAGGCGCCAAGGCAGCGCACCTTTTCATATGAAAACTTCTTATCCCCGGTTATGTTGTCCTCGTTAAACTGGAGGTGCTCACAGAGCTTTTGAACTATTACATCAGCCCTTTTAGCGTAACAGGCGGCCCCTATACATACGCGTATGTTGTGCTTGCCGCGTGCTTTCATCGTGTAGCAGGGATAAAACGACACTACAGAGTGTACCTCACTTACGGGAATTCTGAGTCCCTTTGCTATTAATCTCTGGATGGCGGGAGGCAGATAGCCTATGATTTCCTGTGTCTTACTAAGCACTGTGATAAGAGAGCCCGGCACAGTTTTGTATTGTTTTATAAGGGCATTTACCGCATCTATCTTATAGCTTCCCTGTACGTCGTCCTCCTCGGTAATGGCAACTTGTGATTTCAGCTTCCTGACCAGGTTATTAACTCTTTCCACCGTATCTGTAAGGAGATTAGGTGAAAACGGCTTCTGCAGATAATCCAGAATGCCGTATTCAAGGGTATCCTTTATGGTCCCCTTTATAGAATATCCGGTCATGGCAATTATGCCGGTCTCCGGCTTTAGTTCCTTTGTGCGTTTTATGAGCTCAAAGCCATCAATTCCCGGCATTATCATGTCGGTTATTACAACGTCGTAGTTGTTAGCCTTGATCATTTCTACTGCTTCCCTGGGGTTGGTTGTACCGCTTACGTTATACTCCAGAGGCTCCAGGACACCTCTGCAACTTCTAATAATTATACTGTCATCATCAACAACCAGAATGTTACCTTTCATTATTATGCCTCCGGGATGATTTCTATACTTCCATAGGGATTACTCTGACAAGCCACAGCATCCAGCCCTCCGACAGATGTTCTTTGGCAAGAGAGGTTAACACGTCGTTGGCTTTGAGATTGAACTCCCTGATTTCACCGCTCATGGGGGATAACAACTCAACGACTCCTCCTGAGCTTGAAATAAGTCTTACAAATGGTTCGCCGCTTTTGACGGCATCGAGGTCCTGAATAAAATCCACATACATCATCTCCCCTGTGGCCATCTGGTCTCTGAGGTCACATCCCATCTCCCATAGTGTATCACCGACAGGGCGTGCCCATAGTCCTTCCTTATAATATACGTGCGGGTTTTCACCCCTCAGTGGCACTACGTACTCTTTAAACTCACTGATAAAAGACTGTCTCAGTACCCAACCCCTCTTGTCAAAAATCTTTTTAGCGATGTTTACCATAAACTCCGGTGTAAAGGGCTTTTCTATGTACTCAAAGGCTCCAAGCTTGATAGATTCCCTTGCATCCTGCATAGTAGGATAGCCGGTAATCATAACAACATCGGTTTTGGGCTGAATTATTTTGGACTCTTTAAGCACGGTAATCCCGTTTATGTCTGGAAGGCGGACGTCTGAGACAAAGAGGTCGAATTCATCTTTGCCGAGCTGGTTTAGTGCCTCTTTACCGGTGTTTGAAACCACAACGTCATAGCCCTCAGCGCCTAAGATTCTCTTACACGCCATTGTTATTACTGAGTCGTCATCTAAAACCAGAATTCGGCCTCTTTCCATGGCTTAAAACCTCCCTTCTTTTAAAAAAAAGTATGTGCATGAAATTAACAATACTACATATCCATAAAGTCATCGTTAAGGTAGAACTCCGTCTCGGCGTTACAGGCCGACAGGGTCGCACTTATGAGTTCCTCCGGTATAAAGGGCTTTTTTAAAAACTCTTTAGCGCCTAATTCCAGTGATTTCTGTGTTATCTCGACAGTGCCGTAACCGGTCATAACTACCACCCTTAATGACGGCCATCTGTTTTTTATTATTCCAAGAAACTCAAATCCGTCTGTGTCGGGCATTAATAAGTCAGTTATTACAACAGTGTAGTCTTCCAGCTCAAGGAGTTTTATCGCCTCAGTGACTGAGGAGGCAGTGCTGACGTCATATCCCTCGCCCTCTAAAACCCTCTTACAGCTTATACGGACTATTTCCTCATCGTCCAGCACAAGTATCTTGCTTTTTATCATAAATCAACTCATTCCCCTTAGTCCTGTTTTCAATACGCACTATTATATAAAGTTTGGGCGCTATTATGCCAATTATTTTTTTTAGAATGAAATATAATGTAATCCGCTTAAGGGGAGACGTCAAGGAGCTTTCGAGAAAGCCGACAAAGTTAGACGATTGAATGCTGCTTGGTATTAATCAGCCGGGGATGGGTTATGCGCTTTCTCAGCATCAACATCCAGGTTCAGGAGGATATTTCCAAGATAAATTGAGATATGAGCTTTCAGCGTGCCTCTGAGGCCGACTTATCGAATCGAGACATTTGGTTCGGAGAGGTTATTAGTTTCCAACATTTGGGTAATGAAATTAAGGTACTCTTTTGCTTCCACCAAAGCTTGTTTTACAGCCTGTTTTCCATAGAGCCCTACTGCAACATGGAAAAAGTCTAAATGTGCTATATGCCGGAAAATGTATTTCCATGAATAGAACTTTCCCATCGCTTTCAGCGTTTCCATGTGCAATGTTTGCGGGTTCATTATTTTTGGTTTAAAGACGACGTGGTGTGCGTCAAACCGTGCCCAGTCCTGATGAATCAACCTGCCGCTTGACAGCATATCATTGTAAAACGGCGTACCGGGCAACGGCGTTAATACCATCAACTGAATGGTATCTATTCCCTGCTCAATGGCAAAGTCAGCAGTTTGCCTTATCGTTGAAACGTCATCATTGTCCGCACCCATGACAAACATTCCGTGAATTAGTATCCCGTGCTCTTTTACCGCTTTTATACACTCTTTGATTTCCTGCAAACCCTGTCCCTTGTTGTATTCAACAAGTGTTTTAGGATTTATTGACTCAAATCCAATATATACGGTCTTACAATCGGACCTTGCCATCAGGTCAAGTAATTCGCGGTCCTTTGCTACATCTGTTCGTACCTGGGCATTGTAGCCGGTTTTCATGTTTTCATTTATCATTTCCTGCATTAGAATTTTAGATCTTTTCTTGCTTGCCGTAAAGTTATCATCAACGAAAAAAATATTTTTCTTTGGATGGCTGCTTGCTGAACGTATCTCCGCCAGAGAATTCTCTATTGATTTTGAACGGTAGCGTCTGCCAAAGACTCTTATTACCGAACAGAAGTTGCAGTTAAACGGGCAGCCTCTGGAGAGCGACACCGGATATATGCTGGATCTCTCGAAATCCTGAACCAGCGATACGTCAGGAATAGGCAACTCATCGAGAGAAGCAAGCAGTGGCCTGGATTCATTGTTTATGACAGTTCCGTCTTTATCTCTGTAAGAGAGCCCCTTAATGGTTTTAATGTCAGGAGAGCCTTTTTCGAGGTAGTTAAAAAGCTCCACTATTGCTTCATCACCCTCGCCCCTGATGACATAGTCACAATAGGACAGCGCCTCTTCCTGCATAAAAGAAACGTGCGCCCCGCCCATTACAACAGGTATTCCCAGGCTCTTTACTCTCTTAGCGTGTTTGTACGCCCTCGTTGCTGTGGGGGTTATTGTGGATATGCACACTATATCAGACTGCTCAACATACTGCCAGTCTATTTTGGCAAGGTCCTCTATGAATACCCTCACCTCATACCCTTGAGCCGTAAGGATGGTTGAAAGCAACACAGCCCCTACCCTGGGAACCGGATAACGTGTGTATATGTGGTTACCAGGCGCTTTGGACTCGATGAATGCTGCTTTTCTGATTTCCATCCTATATAAGTATATAACAAATTATTTTTTTTTGCAAGGGGGGAAAATATTTTTTTTACATTATTAATTAAAGTTTGTTATTATCCATGCTATGAAAAGAGATGATTTAAGAAATATAGCAATCATAGCCCATGTAGATCATGGGAAAACCACTTTGGTAGATGCGATGTTTAAACAGTCGGGGACCTTTCGTTTAACGGAGAGGCTTCAGGAGCGCATGATGGACAGCATAGACCTTGAGCGTGAGCGCGGCATAACCATAATGGCTAAAAACACGGCTGTCCATTTTAACGCAATTAAGATAAACATAGTGGACACACCGGGGCATGCCGACTTCGGGGGCGAGGTTGAGAGGACTCTTAAGATGGTCGATGGTGTTCTTCTGCTGGTTGACGCCTCAGAGGGGCCGCTTCCTCAGACAAGGTTTGTTCTGAAAAAAGCCCTCGACTTGAACCTGCCTCCAATAATCGTAATAAACAAGATAGACAGACAGGATGCCAGAATATCAGAGGTTCTCGATGAAATATACGACCTGTTTATAGACCTTGACGCAAAAGAGGAACAACTCGATTTCCCGATTATTTACACTAATGCCAAAAAAGGAGTGGCAAAGACTGATATCAACGACGATAGCACTGATCTGAAGGCACTTTTTGAGGCTATCGTCACAAGGATATCCCCCCCGGATGACAAAAGAACTGAAACGCTGCAAATACTCGTAACCAACATTGACTACAACGATTACGTCGGGAGGCTTGCAATCGGCCGTATTTTTTCCGGCACAATAAGAGTTGGAGATACTGTCTCAGTAATAAGAGCCCATGATGAGACGATGAAGACAAAAATAGTAACACTTTACACCTTTGACGGACTTAAGAGGGTGGATGCTGTAGAGTCCTGTTCGGGGGATATAATAGCGCTTTCCGGCATAGACGGTATTACCATAGGGGATACCGTAACGAGTGTTGACAACCCTAAGCCGCTGCCCCGTATAAAGGTGGATGAGCCTACGATTTCCATGTTGTTTTCCATAAACACGTCACCGTTTGCCGGTAAAGAGGGCAAGTTTGTAACATCGAGAAATCTCAGGGAGAGGCTCGAAAAAGAGCTTCTTTACAATGTCTCTATACGGGTAAATTTCTCGGCAATGGAGACGTTTGAGGTTATGGGCAGGGGGGAGCTGCAACTAGCCATTCTTATAGAGATGATGCGCCGCGAGGGGTATGAGCTTTCTGTGGCCATGCCCACGACAATTACAAAAGAAATAGACGGTAAGCTTCACGAGCCTATGGAAGTGCTGGTCATAGATGTGCCGGAGGACTATGTAGGCGTTATTACCAAACAAATAGGAATCCGTAAGGGGCGGATGCTTAAGATGCACAACAAGGGCTTTGGACGCGTGCGCCTTGAGTATAAAATACCCTCAAGGGGCCTTATCGGTTTTCGCTCGCAGTTCCTTACAGACACAAGAGGAACGGGTCTTTTAAATCACATTTTTGACGGCTATGAGCCATGGCAGGGGCCTATAAGCAAAAGACAAACAGGGGCCCTTGTTGCAGATAGACCCGGGCGCACAACCGGTTATGCTTTGTTTCATCTGCAGCCCAGGGGAACTCTCTTTATAACAGAAAATACTCAGGTCTATGAGGGAATGGTTATCGGGGAAAACTCCAGGGAAAACGATATAGACGTTAACATTACAAAAGAGAAAAAACTAACAAATATGCGGGCAAGCGGTTCCGATGATGCACTGTTGCTTGTGCCCCCTAAGATTATGAATCTTGACAATGCCCTTGAGTTTATCAAAGAGGACGAGCTTGTGGAAATTACTCCGCAGTCTATAAGGATTAGAAAAATGATACTGCAAGCCAATAAACGGCCTAAGAGAAAAACCGACTCAACAGAAGAGAAATAAAACAGACAGCCTCCGGCCTCTCCTGTAAGGAGCTTTCGACGATACCGGGCAAAGTTAATCGAATGAATGCAGCTTGGTATAAATAAGTTTCCATTTTGCGGGAATCAGGTCCCTTGTGTCATATTTGGTACTGCGAAACCAGCGGGCCGGGGCAATCACTTTTTTTTCAGCGTAATTACCCAGCCATGCGCCCCACCAGCTAAATGAACTGTTGGCTATAATGTGATGTTTACATGCCGACATCAGACGGAGGTCCTCGTAAGCACAATCAGGTGAATTTGCTTCTATAAAATGTACGGCGACATTAATTTTAAAATTCTCTTTGCACCACACAGGGTCATCACTGAATAAGAAAATATGCGGCTTTACTCCTTCACTTTCAAGGATTTCAACTCCCTTGCGGTAGTAATCCAGAGGAAGCACTCCAAACTCATTGTTAACTGATTTGCTTGTAACATAGTCTCCGCGTCTTATATGAACACTAACAGAGCCGGTCTCTGTTATCAGCGCATGAAGCTCTTTGTTTATGTTACTAAGCGGTGCTTTTACAGTAAAATCGTTTCTGATTACAGCCTCTATATCAGTGAAGTATTTTTCACTTTGAAAATATCCGTCAAGGTATAGCGGCACAGAATGCGTAAAGACCTCAGGGTCAAAGTGAAACGGTTGTTTCTCACAAAAATAAGAGGCCGGCATTTGTGCTTTTTTGCCCTGCAACCGGTTAAAGACTTTTTTAAAAATTCCCTTGTCTGAGAGGCTTAGACGTTTGATTTCATGAGCTGTGGCAAAGTGCTCTTCAATGGCAAATGCACCCAAAGAGTACTTCCTGCCGATATCGGTTTTGTAGATTTCGATATCAAACTTAAGGGGCACCTTATTGAGTAAAGAAAGCCGCCTCCCTATGGCATACTGAAACATTTGGTTGCCAATGCCGCCCCTTAATTTAACAACAATCACGCCTGCTCTCCACCATGAATTAACTTTGTCAGCTTTGCCGCACAAAGCTCATCCGACATGTTCTCTATCACCCACCTGCGGGCGTTAAAAGCGCCCGGGGAACTCTCCCACTCTGAGAAGACCTCTTTGAAACTTTCAAAATCCCTGAAAAACAACCCTGTCTCTGCGGTTAAATACGGTGCCGAGGAGACATTTACAGTTTTTGCCCTGCCGGTGTTCTCATATAACGTATAAACTCCCGGATTCCATACCAGTGTTGGAACATCGGAGGCCCATGCCTCGGCAAGTGCTATCCCCTGGCTCTCAGACCGGCTGAAAAAAACAGAGACTTTTGAATTTTGCAAATTCTCTGAGAACTCCCTGACGCTGTAACTTCCAAACCTAACCGTTAAGGTGCTGTACCCCGATGATCTTAAAAAGTCCTTACACTGCGCAATTAAATCCCCCGGCCCGTTTTTTTCATAAATCATTACGTACTTTCTCTCATCGGCAGGCTTTTTTGGGTTAAAGTACCCTGTATCCACTCCTGCCGGCCATATAGCGGTTTTTCCGGTTAACTCAGGACTGTCCTCTATGTAAACCTTTTCGTTCCACAGGCTGTTGACTATGCAAATATCCACTGCCGGGTCGGTTATCAGTTCCTTGCAATCGGAGGGCAGAATAAACAGATTAGGGCCGGCAAGAAGTTTTTTGATTTTCTGCTGATTCTTTAAAGTAATACACTGTTTTAGCGCCTCAGTGTTACTTAGCACCACAACATTTTCGTTTATACCACTAACACGTTTTGGGTTATAGTTGAAATCTGCGCCAAGTTTTTTCAACCCCTCCGTCAAACTTCGTGTAACTGCAAAATGACCGCCGTAGGGTTGCTTTTTGGGGGGAAGTACAAACGATGACTGCCCGCTTATCAGTCGCTTTAAGATAAATAATATGTGCTTTATATTTTTTATAAGCAGTTCTTTTTTAGTTAAAACCGGTTCGGTTAAAATCGTAATTTTGTCCATATTGGGTATAACCTCTCTTTTAAATCCCGTGATATGGGTATTTTTAATAACTTTTCAGCCAGATTCTTTATCGTTAATTTTGTATTTCTTATGGTTTTCTCTTTAAATGCCCGGAGATGAAGCTCACGCATTAAGCCGCTTTGCTTGTTTATACACATAATTGTATTTGAAAGGCTGTGAATATTTGTACAGTTGAATTTTCTATAAGACAACGACCGCTCGTCTGCTTCATATATATTATAACCAAAATCTTGTATTTTTATTAATGTACTTATAAGCACATCCATCAGTGGTTCAAAAGATGGTTCTATAAAAAATACCGGCTTGTGTTTCATTAAAATCACCTCCGCCTTGTCAATAACCATAAGGCCGGCTTTGTCATTTTTAACTTTCATAAATCCAATGTTACTAATATCGGTAAGGTCATCGGTAGAGCCATGCACTTGTACCGTGTCTTCCCAGTTATTTAAGCGAATTGTTTCATTTAAACAAGACAGCGCCTTTGCATTGGTTTCAAAGACATGCACTTTTTTGTTTTTGCTTGCAGCCAGTGCAAAATAGAAACTTCCCTCCGCTGCGACATCTACAACAGTGTCAACTTCTTTTAGCAGAAACACGGCTGCCATAAGTGGGAATTCATCGGAAATATTATCTGCTAAAATGTGTTTAAAACTGTTGGTTTTTTCAGGCTCTGTGGTGCTGTAGAGAAAACCGTACCGGCTGTAGTAATAAGGGATTTGGTTTTTTTTACTTTTCTTACTTTCCAGACCAAGGACTTTTTTATAAACACCTGTGAGATTTCTCACGGCGGATTGCAGGTTAAAGTAAGTTTCTGCATGAGGGAGTGCTTTAGCGGCAAGTTTTTTTCTGTATTGTTTGTCCTCAACGAGAGTTTGAAGTTTTTCGGTATAATCATCCACATCCATAGCAAAGAGACCCGAGGGACCCATAGTTTCAGGTTGGGCGTTTGCCCCAAAGGTGCTTAGATGTGAAATGCAGGGCTTGCCGTGAATTAAGGCCTCGGCAAGCACGGTGCCATATGTCTCGCCGTCTGCTCTGCCGTGGGCAAAGATGTCCAGAGTGTTGAGAAATTTGGATATTCTGAGTGAGTCACCGCTATGGCCTAAAAAATGGATATTTTCAATGCTGAGCCTCCCTGCCAGCTTTCTGTAGAAATCCCCGCCGCCCATTATAATAAACCAGCAGTCCTTTATATTGCGCAGACGGGAAAACGCTGTTAACGGAACAGGGCTTGCAATGTTGTTGTCAACCCTTTGGTGAAATCCCATAACAACAGCCCCTGGAGGGATGCCGAGCTCCTCCCTTAGGTTTTCCTCAGAGGCCGGTGGATATGATGGGATAGGAATCACGGAGCTCTTGCTCAGATTCCCACCCCACTTTGCCCACCTGATGCGCTGCCACTGTGACAGGTGTATGCTCCAGGCGATGTTTGGGCTCAGATCAACGCCTGCTAAAAGAGTTACGTATTCCACTACCGGTTTGTTAATTAAATAAAAAGGGTATTCCATGGGGCCGGCCTTAGCGCATTGGATTAAATCGTACAGGGTTTCATCAAAAATCTCCCGGAAATCAGTGTCAACCCACTGATGTGTTTCCGTTGTGAGGTCTTTAAAGCCTACGTGGAATTTACGTAAGTTTACCCCATGATCGAGCATAAATTTCAGCCTTTGCGGGTCAGTGTCCGGGTGAGTCCAATCAGAGCCGATATAAGGCGCACTATCGCAGTAGTAGAAATCTACAACAAAACGTTTGCGGGGCAGATTTGCAGCCATCATCTGAAGCCACCTCTCCGTGCCGCCTGTGGAAAGCCCCCCAAACTTTATAAAAGCCACCCGTATTTTCATATCTGCTTTCGAAAAATGCTTCTGACTTTTTTTAATTCATACCGTAACTTATCCTTCACAATTGTCGGGATATTGTGTGAGGTCACTGGTTTGGGTTCTCTGCCTGTATGTTTTATAAACTCGTTTTTCAATTCACTGATATGCCATATTTCAAGAGGTTCAAAAAACCTTATTCCATATGTTTCAAAAAAATTAAATATTTCATCAAGGTACCACCCTCCATGCAGGTTATTCATGTTTTCCGGTATATCCAGACAATCCAGCCAATCAGGAGGAACTGCCGTCAATTTTGCGTTGGGGTCATCTTTAGTTATTGCATAAACAGAATTAATTCTTACCGCCTCTTTAGGGCTCTCTATCAATTCCGAACATCTGTACCACGCCTGCTTTATCTGAAACCTTTCCCATGGTACAAACTGAAAATGAAATACAGCTCCCTCAGAGGGTGATATCTTTATCGTGTTTTCAGGTGTACACTTGCCGACAGTACGTCCTACTCCTAAGAATGCATAATCATGCTCTGATTTACGGTCATCACAAAACATAAAATCCTTAAAATTATTACTCCACACGCTTGTATCGTCCCTATAAAAAAAGGGGAATTTCCACAGTGCCAGCCACTGCATTAAAAACTTTTGTCCGGGATTTAGCATTTTTAGATAATATGGGATTTTTGCAGCAAAATTTCCGGTAAATGCCTCATCAGCATCAAGACATATAAAGTGAGTACCTCCTCTTTGTCTCCCATAGTGCAACAATTTGACTCTTATTGAATGCTCAGCCCATCCGGTTTTAACCTTTTCCTCGTTATCAAAGACCACTGCTCCGGCAGACAAAAGCATTTCCCTTGAACTATCAGTTGAATTATCGTCTATTGCAATTATTTCATCTACCACCGGTTTTATTGATGACAAATACGTTGGCAGTATCCATGCCTCATTTTTTACAGGCAGCAGGGCTATGATTTTCATTTAAATACGGCACCTCTATTATTAATTTTTGACCACATGCTTATGGCATACTGTTTAGCCTGCAGAGGCATACTCAGCAGTCTGTTTTTTTTACGGCAATGGTTTCTTATTCCTTTTTCAAACCATTTTTGACGCCTGTTATTTATGAAATTATCATAGTCGGGGACGAACTCTCCGGCATCTCTCCATACCCCTGCAATTAACAAGTGTTGTGTATCATATTTTAACGCCTCAGGCAGGTAATCGTAAAGAATTTTATCAAAAATTCCGTAACGCAAATCAATCACGGTTCGCTCTGTGGGCTGTATTATGCCGTCAGTGCTTAAGCCCCCCCCGCCGTCATAGTAGTATCCGAGGTTTTCTTTCACTCTTACTCCGGGGCCGCACAGTGCCAGGCGGATAGCAAAATCGAAATCCCCTCCACTTTTAAACTGTTCATCAAAGTACAGCCGGGCCGATGTGCCTCTGTCCGCCCTCCAGATAAAAAACGGTCCCAGTATCATACTTCTTGTAAACTCCTCCCTGTCATAGTCCATGGGTATGATAATTTTACCCTTGTTTGACGGAAATTTTCTGACAATCGTGAATGTCCCATAACAAAACAATGCTTCAGGGGAGCTCTCAAGCGCCCTCAGCTGCAGGTTGATACTCTCGGGAGTACGAATGTCATCAGCGTTGGCTATCCCGATATAATTACCTGTGGCTTCCCTGATTGCCCGGTTCCACGAACAGTACAGCGTCTCGCGCTCAACAAAAAGCACTTTCAGGCCGGATTTAAATCTACCGGCGTATTCGGAAATTATTTCTTTTTCTGTCTCACCGGCGTCGTTTAAGACAGTTATCAGCTCTATCTCATCCGGTGCACTTTGTGCTAATATGGAGTCCATAAATAATCTGAGATATGCCTCACTTTTATATGTTGAGAGTATGAGAGAAATTTTATTTTTCATAGATATTTGCTTGAAGCTCTGTAGCTTCCCTGTTTACTCCACTCCCATGCCTCTCCACCTCTGGTTGATAAACAGTGGCACATCAACGGCATTAATATCAAATCCTGTCTTGTACGGGTCACAGTGTGTAATAGTAAAGGAGACGGCGTGTGGCCAGATATCCCAGTGTTGCATACCCCATATTCCGGTAGTCAGCGTAATAAAATACTTGCCGGTTGTCAGAGGAAGCGCTCCTATGGTACAAACAAAGTACCGGTCTGTTTTGTTAAAAAAACAGCCGCACATGGGATTAGCCGTGCCGTAAGCCAACTTTTCACCGCCCTCTCCAAAGATATCAAACCCCACCGTGAAGTTATCTATCGGAGGTTCGCCCTCCGCCCATATGTGAAGCTCCATGCTCTGTCCCGTCTCAAATCTGTTGCCGGTATTGTTATCCATATCTCTTAACTGTACTCTTGAAATATAAAACAGGCTCTTTTGCGGTTTTCTCAGCACATCGGCAGGGGAGACCTCTGAGCCGTAGAGAGCATTTTGCTCATAAAACACTGTGGTTTCATTGACATTGCCATCTTTTAGAATTTTTCCCTCCGATATGACTATTGCTCTTTGGCATATTTGCCTCACACTGGACATATCGTGGCTGACAAATAAAATCGTCCGTCCGGTCTCAGTATTTATTTCCCTCATCCGCTGCATACACTTTTTTCTAAAGTTAATGTCTCCAACGGCCAAAACCTCATCAACAAGCAGGATGTCCGTGTCCATATGCGCCGATACTGCAAAGGCCAGCCGCACATACATCCCCGATGAGTATCTTTTAACAGGTGTATCGAGAAATTGCTCGATGCCTGCAAATTCCACAATTTTATCAAAATTTGCTTTTATCTCCTGTTTCTTCATTCCCAACACTGCACCGTTTAAGTAGATATTCTCACGGCCGGTTAATTCCTGATGAAATCCGGTTCCTACCTCAAGGAGACTGCCTACACGTCCTCTGAGAATTGCACGGCCCTGTGTAGGGGCAGTGATACGGCTTAAGATTTTAAGCAATGTGCTTTTCCCTGCGCCGTTTCGTCCTATAACACCTAACCTCTCACCGGCATTTACCTCTAAATTAATATCCCTTAGTGCCCATAACTCGGTGTCAGATTGACTATCGTCCTTTGATTTTTTGAAAATCCCCTTTATTGCATCAGAGGCCGACTCACGCAGGGTCTTATAGTTGCCTGCACCACGGTGTTTTATTATGTACCTTTTACCAAGATTTTCAACTGTAATTATTTGTGCCATCAGATTATATCTGCAAAGGACGATTCATTTTTATTAAAAAACCAAATGCCTGTCAGCAATATCAAAAAAGTGCAGGAAACCGACAGATAGATTCCCCCCGTGTATAGTTCAATGGAATTGCCCAATAACACCCACCTGAAACCGTCAACAATGCCAACCATTGGGTTTAGTGCGTATAGAAACTTCCACTTATCCGGCACAACGGCACTTGAAAACCCCACAGGGGTAACATAGAGGCCAACCTGCAGTGCAAATGGCACTATATATCGAAAGTCCCTGTATTTCACATTCAGGGCGGATATCCAGTAACCGATTCCCAGAGATAAAAAAACTAACAGCAAGAGATAAAGAGGAAAAAAGAGAAACCTTGAATTAAACCACATTTTATAATAGAGCATCATAGTGATTAAGATTGCAAAAGAAATAAAAAAGTCCAGCAAACTAACCATCATAGAGGAGGTAGGTATGATTATTTTTGGGAAATAGACCTTTGAGACCATGTTTTCATTTGCGATAAGGGAGTTACTGCTTTCAGCCACTGTGTTGGCGAAAAACTGCCACGGAAGCATGGCGGCAAAAACCAGTACAGGGTATGGTATGCCGTGTGAGGGCATATGAGCCAGGTTACCGAATATAAAAGTGAAAATCGCCATAGTCAGAACCGGTCTCATCACTGCCCATGCCACACCGAAGACGGTCTGTTTGTAGCGTACGAGGATATCCCTCAAAGAGAGAAATACCAAAAGCTCACGGTATTCATAGAGTTCATGAAAGAAGTTAGCCGTTCCTTTTTCCGGCTCTATTATTATTTGAACGGGTTTTTCCACTGCTGTGGTCAGTCTTCCCCTCTCTCAATTGAAGCTCCAACAAGGGGGCTTTTTTTATCTGTCATTGCAGCCTTTGAGCGACAATCCAGTTTTTTCCCCATTTTAAATATCTCTTCCGTTTGAGCAATCTTGTAGATTGCTCCACAACAGTTGGTAATAACGATAATCTATGTATTTCATGGGCATGTGGAGCGAGTGCATTAGGTTGGCGTTATCGAATAATTCCGGGCATTTTCTATATCCAAAACTGTACAAAGCAGTCTTGCAGATTGCTCCAACAGGGTAGTAATACAACACTTTAAGGCGGAGATTATGTCTTGCCCCGTCTAAATGTGGCAATAATCCCCGCCATAGGCCGCCCCGTCTAAAGAGGTAATCGTCGGATTTTTTCCACAAACCGCACAGTCCGGGTTTCTGGGTACTTTTACTTTCCTGAAAGTAGTCTTCAGAGCGTCAAAAATAAGTAGAGATTCCTTTAACACGTCTCCCTTGCCAAGTATTATCTTAAGAACCTCCATAGCTTGAAGACCGCCGATAATACCGGGCAGCACTCCCAGCACCCCAGCCTCCTGACATGAAGGCACAAGGCCCGGCGGGGGCATCTCTTCAAACAGGCAGCGGTAGCAGTGTCCCTCTCCTGGAATTATCGTTGTCACCTGCCCCTCAAATCTTAATATTGCAGCACTTGCCAGTGGTTTTCCCATCAACACGCAAGCATCATTTATAAGGTATCTGGTAGGAAAGTTGTCACTTCCATCCACCACGATGTCATAGTCTCCAATTAGTTCCATTATATTTTCAGCGGTAATTCTCTGCTTAAGCGCAATGAAATCAATATCAGGGTTGAGGGCCTCAAAGGTAGCCCTTGCGGAGTCCACCTTAGGCATTCCGATGGTGCGGGTGCTGTGGGCAATCTGTCTTTGCAGGTTACTTAACTCCACGTAGTCGTCATCAATCATTGCTATAGTGCCAACCCCTGCCGCAGTTAAAAAAAAGCCGACCGGACAGCCTAACCCGCCAGCTCCGATTATGAAGACCTTTGCTTTAGCTATTTTTGCCTGTCCTTTGCCACCTATCTCAGGCAGGATTATGTGTCTGCTGTAGCGAAGAATTTGCTCTTCTGTAAAATCCATTGCATCTCCTTAAATAACCTGTATATAAAAAACTATTCTTTTTCTTTTCGTATAAGAATTATCCAGTCTTTGTCGCTTATTTTTTCAACTCTTAAAACCTTATGGCCGTGGTCTTCCATAGACTTGGGGATGCTGTTTGAGGCCTCCTGATAATCAAGCAATATCTCCAGCACCTGTCCCAACTCCATTGCCTCTATGGTGAGTTTTGATCTGACAAAAGTATATGGGCACTTAAGCCCTCTTATATCTATTTTCTTATCCGGAAGGATTTCTTCCATTTTGATGCCTCCCCGGGGGGGATTATTCTCTACCCTCTACCCGTATAAATTTTGTTTTAGCGCAGACTATCGGCATAGTGTCTATTTCACTTATCGCTTTTGTAACATTACTCTCGATGGCCTTATGGGTTAAAACCACAAGAGGGACTGCCTCACCTGCACGACGTTCTTTTTGAATCACGGCGGAAATGCTGATGTTGTGTTGCCCTAATGTGCCGGATATTTTAGAGAGTACGCCGGGCTTGTCAAGAGCGGTAAAGCGAAAATAGTACATCGTCTCGGTGTCTTTTATGTCTTTTATTTTAAATTCCGTTCTTTGCGAACCTATAACCTGTGTAAGCGGGGCATTTGGGTTTTTGGCAATGTCCATTATGTCGCTTACAACGGCGCTTCCTGTGGGCATATCACCTGCGCCGCGCCCATAATACATAGTCTCACCGACAGCATCTCCGGTTACATAGACGGCATTTAGAACATCATCCACCTTGGATATCATAAAACTATCCGGTATCATGGTCGGATGCACGCGGAGTTCTATTTCACCTCCGGCAACTTTAGCTATGGCAAGCAGTTTTATTTTATATCCGAGCTCGGCGGCATATTGAATGTCCTCGGGGGTTATGGCGGTAATACCCTCTTTGTAAATACTGTCAAACGAAAGGGGGATACCATATGAGAGCGATGCTAAAAGTGTCAGCTTATGGGCGGTATCAATACCCTCTATGTCAAAAGTGGGGTCGGCCTCGGCATACCCAAGGCGTTGGGCCTCAGCAAGGGTTTTGGCAAACTCTGCACCCTCTTTAGTCATCTTTGTTAAAATGTAGTTGGATGTGCCGTTTATTATGCCGTATATGGATAGAATGTTATTAGCGGCAAGCCCTTCCCTTATCACCTTTATAATGGGGATGCCTCCGGCTACGGCGGCTTCAAATCCGACAATGCGTTTGTTTTCAGTAGCAGCTTCAAATATATCGGTTCCATGGGTCGCTAAAAGCGCTTTATTTGCTGTAACTACGTGCTTTCCATTTTTCAGCGCATCTATGATGAATTTTTTTGCGGGATTTATACCGCCTATGAGTTCCACTACAACGGATATTTCGGGGTCGTTGATTATTTCGTAGGCGTCTTTGGTCAGTATGCCCTCGGGAATGCTAAATCCGCGGTCTCTTTCGATATCCAGATCGGATATTTTCTTAAGGCGGATGTTTAAACCTAAGCGGCTTTGTATTAAAGCAGTATTGTTGAGGAGAATTTTAGCAGTGCCGCCTCCCACTGTACCAAGCCCGATAATGCCGACATTGAGGGTCATCATTTTGACAGAAACTTTTTAATTCCCTTTACGGCTTGCTTGATTCTCTGCTCATTTTCGACAAGGGCAAAACGTACGTAATCGTCCCCACCCTCTCCAAAACCAATTCCCGGTGACACCGCCACCTTAGCCTCCATCATTATCAGTTTTGAAAATTCAAGGGAACCAAGTTTTCTGAACTCTTCCGGTATCTGTGCCCAGACAAACATTGTAGCCTTCGGTGCGGGGATGTCCCAGCCGGCACGTTTAAGGCCGTCAATGAGTACGTTTCTGCGTTTTTCGTAGGTTTCCGCAATTTTATTAACACAGTCCTGTTTGCCTCTGAGGGCGACAATGGAGGCTATCTGAATCGGCTGAAATGTTCCGTAATCGAGATAACTTTTAATTTTAGTAAGTGCCCCCACAACTTCCTTGTTGCCGGAGCAAAAACCCATTCTCCAGCCGGCCATGGAGTAACTTTTTGTCATAGAGAAAAACTCAACTCCGACATCAAGTGCTCCCTTAACCTGTAAAAAGCTGGGAGCCTTATACCCGTCAAACACAAGGTCGGCATATGCAAGATCGTGTACCACAAGCAGTTTATTTTCTTTGGCAAAATCCACGACTTTTTCAAAGAAATCCAGTCCATCCACGACCTCAGTGGTGGGATTATGCGGGAAATTAATAATAAGCAGTTTAGGGCGGGGCCACGAATTTCTGTAGGCATTTTCCATCTCTTCAAAGAAATCGATTCCGGGGCCGATAGGTATATTTCTAACCTGCCCTCCGGCAATTATCACAGCGTAAGGATGGATAGGATATGCCGGTGTGGGAGTAAGAGCAACATCCCCGGGCTCTATTACAGCCAGAGCCAAATGGCTTAAGCCCTCTTTTGAGCCTATTGTAACAACAGTGTTTACATCAGGGTCGAGATAAACGTTATATCTTCTTTCATACCACTCGCAAATAGCCATTCTGAGTTGAGTTATGCCGCGTGAGGCCGAGTAACGGTGGTTTTTAGGGTTCTTGGATGACTCCCGCAGTTTGCTTACAATGTGGTCAGGGGTCGGCAAGTCGGGGTTGCCCATACCGAGGTCTATTATGTCCTCTCCGCGCCGTCTTGCTTCATATTTGAGGTTATTTACGATTGCAAAAACATACGGTGGCAGCCGTTTTATTCTTTTAAATTCAAACATCGTGCTATTATACAAAAATTAAAAAAATAAATCTATACTTTATATCGTTAAATTATTTACAAATAAATCTTTTTTTAAGTTCCGTCTCATCCACTATAATCTTTGTTTGCTAAGCTGCATTCAATCATCTAACTTCGTTGGCTTTAGGGGAGACGTCAAGGAGCTTGCGGCAAAGCCAACAAAGTTAATCGAATGAATGCAACTTGGTATCAAGTATTTCTTACGGCAGTGTAAGTTTACCAAGTATTGTACCACTCAGAGCGCCCGTTGCCGACGGTACGTTACCCGGCAGACCTTTGAGGGTTCTGTAGCCGATAATTGCAAAACTTACCGCCTCTTTAGCCTCCGGTGGTATCCCGTATTCAGATATGTTTTTAACATCCGCGCCCTCCGGCAAAAACATACTGCTTATTAGTTCCATCAGAAACTCGTTTCTAACGCCCCCTCCTGTCACTATAACCTCCACGGGCCGGTAGGGCTTGATGGAATTAAATATCGTTTTAGCTGTAAAATGGGTAAGAGTGGAGATGAGGTCATCGTACCGCAGGTCTCTGTAGCGGTTGCAAATATTCTCAGAAAGTGCTCTGCCGAAAGTTTCCCTGCCTGTGGATTTCGGAGGCTTTTTTCTTAAATACGGATGGCTCAAAAGTTCACTCAAAAGGCGTTTATCCGGAGTTCCATTTCTTGCAATGCCGCCGCCGTTATCAAAGCTGAGCTTACCGTTGGTTTTGAGCACTATCATCTCATCAATCAGGGAATTACCCGGCCCTGTGTCAAATGCTACCGTGTTTTCGATATTCCCATTTAAGATTGTGGCATTTGCCATTCCGCCGATATTTACCACAGCCCTCACAACACCCGGCTTACTAAAGAGCAGATAGTCAGCAATGGGCACAAGCGGGGCGCCCTGTCCCCCATAGGCCATGTCCTTTGGCCGGAAATCGGACACGACGGCTAAGCCCGTGCGTGCGGCGATTATTGAGGACTCTCCGATTTGAAGAGTGCTGCCGCCCTTTCCCCCAATGGGCGGTATATGATAGATGGTCTGCCCGTGTGAGGCAACAACGGCAATATCATCTTTTTTAATTCCACAGCCGGCAATCAACTGATTCACACAAAGCGCAAAGAACTCACCAAGCTCAAAGTTAAGCCTGCATATGGTTTCCGTATTGCCGCTAAAGGCGGCACGTATTTTTATCCGCAATTTTTCAGGATACTTTTTATGTATATGATAAAGCAAATCAGTTTTGAGTGCGTTGTCACCGGCGGTATCTGTAATCTCAACCACAGCGGCGTCCACCCCGTCATGGGAAGTGCCGGACATTAGGCCGATGATTTTTTTGCTCCCTGAGCCGCCCATATTCAGCATTTCAGTGCGGCTCTCAGTGATCCGCCGGAGTTTTGCAAGGCAATTGCGGCCTCTTCTTTGCTTAGCTTCCTGAGTTCCATTAAAACAGCGGTCTTAGGGTTTCCACCACTTTCTGAAATCAACCCGGCAGCCCGTTCTTTTGAGCAGCCCGTAATCTCCGAGATTATTCTTGCAGCCCGTTTTTTAAGCTTTTTGTTGGAGGGTATTACATCAACCATGTAACCGTCATACACTCTTCCCAGCTTAATCATAGTTATTGTTGAAATCATATTGAGTGCCATTTTAGTGGCAGTGCCTGCTTTAAGGCGGGTTGAGCCTGCGATAAGCTCAGGGCCGGTTACAATATTAATTACATCGGGGCAAAAATCACAGGTGCAATCGTTACAGGTCAGAAGCCATATTTTAGCGCCCCTGTGTTTTGCCTCTTTCAGGGCGGCAATGACATACGGCGCAGTGCCTGAGGCGGTTATTCCCAAAACCATATCATTTGCTGTGATCATTTTAACAGCCTCTGTGCCGGCCTCTGCGCTGTCCTCGGCTCCCTCAATGGGCATGGTCAGAGCATCGGCACCGCCGGCTATCACAGCCTGTATCATAGAGGGTGGGGCGCTAAATGTGGGAAACATCTCGGAGGCATCCAGCACACCAAGCCGCCCGCTGGTGCCTGCCCCGACATAGAGCAGCGTTCCTCCTGCCCTTATCGTATTATACGCATCCTCGATAGCTCTGCAAATTGGCTCCCTTGCCGCCTCTACCGCCCTTACCACAGCTGCATTGTCAGCACTCATCAAATCAAAAATGCCTGCAACCGGCTGACAGTCAAGCCCTTTGCACTTTTGATGTAAACTTTCCGTAATCACAGCAATATTCTAACATTTTTTACAGTTTGGTGCTCTCATTCACAACCGTACGATTTTTTCGTACACATCACTTACTTCTTTATTCAATCAGTTAGCTTAGTTTATAATATATGCAAGTAGAAAAATAGTATGGAGGGTACCTTTATGAAACTACTCAAGTTTAAATATAAACCGGTTATTTTAAGTTGTCTTTTTTTAACAGCGTTGTTTGGTTGTGTGGTTACTATGAGACCCCCTTATGAGGGGCCTCCTCAATTCCCTGTGGAGGGGGATGCGTTGATGCGTCTGGGACCGGAGCGTTTTCCGGGCTTTTCCGATGACTACTCCATGCAGTCCCTGAAAGAAGCCATAACCCGCTCCATCAAGTACCTGAGCAAGCTAAATGAAAACGACACGGTCAGGTATGCAAGGGATGTCTATACAATCAGGGAATTAAAAGAATCCCTGTCGTATTTTCTTACTTTGATAAATGAGACGGAAGGTGATTTTAATCTTCTAAACCGGCGTATAAAGGAGCACTTCGCCGTCTATGCAGCCACAGGGTCAGACGCCGGAGGTAGTATTTTTTTTACCGGATACTACTTGCCGGCATTAAAAGGCAGCAAGGTAAAAACCGCCCGCTACCGATACCCTCTCTATGCCACCCCGCCTGACCGTATAACAGCAGAGCTTAGTTCTTTTAAAGAACACTTCAAAGGAGAGACCATTGTCGGACGTGTTATCGGCACCAAAATGCTGCCCTACTATACAAACGGTGAAATAATGAAAGGCGCACTTGAGGGCAGAGGGTTAGAGCTGTTTTGGGTGGATGACAAGGTGGATTTGTTCTTTTTACAGGTTCAGGGTTCAGGAATAATAGAGTTTGAAGACGGCAAAAGTGTAAACGTTGGTTACAGCGGAGGAAACGGCCACGCATACAAAAGCATTGGAAAACTTCTTGCCGATGAGGGTAAGATTCCTTTAAGTGAGGTGACCGCTCAAGCCATCAAGAAGTATCTGAGGGAACATCCAGAAGAGACAGACCGCGTGATTTCCTATAATCCCAGCTATGTGTTTTTTAAGGAATCAAAAGAGCCTGCTGTTGGGGCTGCCGCAATGCCCCTTGTTGCAGGCAGAAACATAGCAGTTGATAAGTCGGTCTTTCCTCTTGGCTCTCTTGTCTTTGTATCATCTTATAAGGCACAATTCAGCTCAGACGGTAAAACAGCTACCGCAGTCCCGCTTATGCGGTTTGCCCTTTGTATGGACACAGGCGGGGCAATCAAAGGCCCGGGCAGGGCTGACTTTTTCTGGGGTGGGGGCAAAGAAGCCGAGGCACAAGCCGGTGTTATGAAAGACCACGGGATAATGTATGTTATCGTTAAGAAAAAAGCCGGAGATTAAACGGCAAACAATATCGCAAAGGCACCGTTAGAAGATTTTAAAGTACTTTATAATTATGTGTAGGTTTACTTAATCAGGAATTTGAAAATAGCAGCCATTGCTGCAAGCTGGCCGATCCAGAATAAAAACATCCATTTTATGTTTTCCCTGCCGGATTTTTCAATGTCTATACGCAGATTTCCCTCTAACTTTGCTATAGCCTCGCTTTGCCTGCCCTCTAACTGTGCCATGTCTTCTCTGACTTTACTTATAGCCTCAGTTTGCCTGCCCTCTGACTTTGTTATAGCCGCAAGAAGTCTGCCTTCCAACTGTGCCATATCCTCTCTGACTTTACTTATAGCCTCGTTTTGCCTAACCTCTAATTTTAATATAGCTTCAGTTTGCTTGCCTTCAAACAGTGCCATGTCCTCTCTCAACTTTGCCATAGCTTCAGTTTGCTTGCCTTCAAACAGTGCCATGTCCTCTCTCAACTTTGCCATAGCTTCAGTTTGCTTGCCTTCAAACTTTGCCATGTCTTCTCTGACTTTACTTATAGCCTCAGTTTGCCTGCCCTCCAATTTTAACAAAGCTTCATTCTGCCTGCCCTCTAATTTTAATAAAGCCTCAGTTTGCCTGCCCTCCAATTTTAACAAAGCTTCATTCTGCCTGCCCTCAAAACGCGCCATATCCTCTCTGACTTTCCCTATCTCTATGGTAAGTCTTCGTTCAAGGCGCTCTTCCGCTAAGGCCAGTGCATCTTTACGCGCTTCTATATTTACTTCATTGATTAATTCAGCCAGAGCTTTGCTTGCTTCATCTCCAAGCGTTCCTCTTAAAACTTCCGGCACCATCGTAACAGGCATAATTTAATTATAGCAAAATCATAAAAAAAAATCTACCGGACACCATGGCAGATAAAACAGAGTGCAATTTTTTCTGCAGAAGCCATAGAGAGGCTTATAGAAGGTGGTAATACGCTTGCGGTAACATAAGTGACCATCAGCACGTTGCTACTAATAAAACAAGCGGGGCATAACACTGCGGCACGCTTTCAACTGTAAAACCACAGAGCCTTAACATCTCTACCCATGTTTCAATCTCAGGCCTCGTTTTTGAAATCCTGTAAAAATCAGTGTTCAAGCGCTTTGTGATTATATCCGGCAGAAATTTTATGAAATAACTTATGATTTTTTTATTATAGAATTTTACTTTCTTTTTCTCTTTTATTCTTTCCGTGTGTCTGTTGTCAGGGACGGTTAAAATAAAAAATCCACCGGGTTTTAACAAACGAAATATCTCTTTGAAATAACTAACAGGGTCTTCTATGTACTCAAATACGCTTGAGGCTGTTACAGCGTCAAAGGTGCCGTCATCATATGGCAGCTTTTGTGTAAAGTCAGCGCCTGAGCATGTAAATATTATACCGGAAGATTCATATCTCTCACGTGCTCTTTTTATCATCATCTCTGAGAGATCATAGCCGTGCATCTGAAACCCCGCCTCCAGCAGGCAATTAGTCAAATCCCCGCTTCCACAACCAAAATCAAGCACAAGAGAGCCTGATGGCAGTCTTTCTGTGAGTGCTCCGGTAAATCTTCCTGCTCTTTCGGCCATTATTCCGTCCGCTTCATAGTTTCTCTCCCACTCCATAGAAAGACTGTTAAAGAAACTCTCTACTTTTTCTGCATGTCCTTTCTTATTTTTCATTTATATTGCCGATACATCCAAATTATTTTTGTAGATAAAGAGTAAAACAAAATAAACACAAAACAGCTATTTGATTTTACCACATATTGCATTATATAATACACAGGTATAAAAATGAACAAGGCGAAATTAGATAAATTAAAAGAACATCTCAACCATGCCGATGTATCCAAAAGGCGGCAGGCGGCCTCGATGCTTGGTGAGGGTGGTGAGTGTGCAATTTATCCGTTAATAAAGGCACTCTTTGACTCAAGCCTTGCAGTGCAAGACTCTGCAGCCCAGTCTTTAATAAAAATAGGCACTGAGGCAGTAGCTTATATGACCATACCGGTTTTACGAAAAGAGGCTTCTCAGAGAAATGCCGCTCTGTTAATTCTTAAAGACCTTGGCGAGATATCTGTACCGTTTCTATACGACCTCTTAACCGACAGTGACGACGACATGCGGAAGTTTGCCGTGGATTTGCTAGGTGATATAAGAACTGGAGTTGATTACAAGCTGTTAGTCCCTATGCTTAAAGATGAAAACGCAAATGTAAGAGCTGCCACGTGCCGCTCATTAGGCCTTTTAAACATAAAAGAGACGGTGAGGTATCTCGAGGAGGCGCTTTCAGATGAGGAGGAATGGGTAGCCTTCACCGCCCTTGAAGCCCTTGGCACTATGGAGCGTGAGGAAGCAGTGGCCTCTATCAGTAATCTCTGCAACAGCCCGTCTCAGGTGCTGAAGTTTGCAGCCTTTGAAACTCTCGGTAGAATTCCCTCAAAACAATCCAGGGAAGCCATTATTGAATGTACCCTCAATACCGACCCCATTACTAAATCAGTCGCTGTAAAAAGCCTGGTTAAGCTGGGGATAGAGCCTGAAATGGGTTTCCTTGCTCAAGACCTAAGAGAAATGCTGAGCAGTGATGACTGGGAGGATAAACTTGCCGCCATCTCAGGCCTCACTATAATAAAAGATAAAGACTCTTTGTATAATCTTTTGGATTTAGCCGGCTCTCTGGACACTTCCAATCCTGAAAATGAAGAACATGTTGCAATCATAAAAGATGCTGTTGTAAAGATAGCCGACTGCCCCACCCTGCTTTGTCTTCTTGATTACAATGGTTTTAAGTTCAGAGGCATGGCTATTTTATTGGAAACACTGGGGAAATTAAAATGTGTCGAGGCCGTTGCTCCCCTGGTGACACTACTTAGGAGAAGCTCTCTCAGAGATATTCGCAGGGAGGCGGCTCAGTCGCTGGTTGAAATAGCAGACGAGAGCTGTGTGGAACCGCTGATAGAGGCACTTTCCGATGATGACGGCCACGTCAGAAAACAGAGCATCTATGCACTGAGAAAACTGAAAGCCAAAAAAGCATTTTTACCTATACTTGAGCTGATAAGCAGGGAGACTTACGAGGACGTTGTTGACGAGGGCGTTAAGGCACTGTTGTCTATGGATTCATCCAAGTTTCTGCACAAAGCCTCCTCTTACCCTGACAATTTTAAAATTTATATCGCAAAATATACGCAGGAGCTGGAGCTGCTCCTTGACCTCTCTAAAGACAACAGTAAAAATGTTAAAATAGCGGCGGTTTCACGGCTTGGCTCGTTTAATCTAAGCGGCGCATTTGACAGGCTTGGTGAGCTGTTGGAGGACCCTGATGTGGAATTAAGGCGTTCGGCGGCAATGACTTTAAACCAGAACGCTGTTTTTATTGAAGGGCTGCTGAGGGCTGTTAAAGATAATGATATGTGGGTGAGGTTTTATGCGTTAAAGAGTCTTGCCGCTTCAAAGGGTGATGAGTTTACCGGTGTACTAACGGAGGCACTTAATGATCACGAAAATCTCGTTATAATGGGGGCAATTGACGCACTGGCCTCTTTGGGCGGCCATGTTGCTTATGAGGCACTTTATCCGTTAAAAGACCATACGGATGATGCTCTCAGGCAGCGTATTGAAGAGGTACTATCAGCTTTATGATTGCCCTTAAGGATGAAACTTTTAGAAACTTCAGAGACTTCATATATGAAAAAAGTGGCATATATATACCGGATACGAAGAAGTACTTTATAGAAAACAGATTAAGCAAGAGGGTTGAGGAAAATAAGCTGGCCAGTTTTGACGATTACCTGTATATGCTGAAATATAATAACAGCATCAGTGAACTTAATGTTCTTTTTGATAAAATAACAACAAATGAGACATTTTTTTTTAGAGAGCTGCAACAATTGGAGGTTTTAACGGGACAGATAATACCCAAAATACGGTCTGAGTCAAAGTCTGCAACTTTAAAAATCTGGTCGGCGGCCAGCTCTACCGGAGAGGAGCCCTATACAATAGCAATGATGCTGATGGAAAATCCTAAAACAGCCGGCATTAAATTTGAGGTATTGGCCTCAGATTTAAGTGAATCTGTGCTGCAAAAGGCCAGAGAGGCCACCTACGGACAGTACTCAACCAGAAATATTCCACCGAACTATTTAAAAAAATACTTTAAACAAGCAGATGGAAACGCTTATGCTTTAAATGCAGATGTCCGCTCAAAGGTGAAATTTGTCCAGATAAACCTTCTTGACGCATCTAAAATGAGAACCATACGGGATATAGATGTAGTTCTGTGTAGAAATGTGCTAATATATTTCGATAAAAAAGCGAAGGTCTCTGTAGTGACAAGTATCTATGAATCGCTGAAAAACGGCGGTTATTTTTTTATAGGAATGGCTGAGTCTCTGCATGATGTGACAAGGGCGTTTAAACCTGCAATTATAGATAAAACCGTGGTGTATCAAAAGGCATAGGAGGGAGGGCAGGGTATGAGGATAATGGTAGTGGATGACGATAAGACTACACGCAAGATACTAGGCCTCTATCTTAAAGGCGGCGGCCATCAATCCGTATTTGCTGAAAACGGCCTTGACGCTATAGAAAAACTCGCTGTCAATGAAGTGGATTTAATCCTGACTGACCTCAATATGCCGTTTATGGATGGGATAGAGCTGATAAAAACGCTTAAAGCGGATACTTCTTTTAGAGAGATTCCGGTTATAATGATAACCACGGAAAATGATGAGGTTGAAAAGAATAAAGCTGTGGCAGCAGGTGCAAACGGTTATATGGTAAAGCCGGTATCAGCGGATTCACTTAATAGAGCTGTCAAAAACTTTGTAAAAAAAACTTAATTTCTGGAGGTAATTTTAATGCCTTATGACAAAAACATGAGAATTCTGGTAGTGGATGATTTCTCAACAATGAGAAGAATTATTAAAAACATTTTAAAGCAGCTCGGGTACGAAAAAATTGAAGAGGCGGAGGACGGTGAACAGGCATTTACTAAACTCAAAAATGGAGATTTTGATTTTCTGATAACCGACTGGAATATGCCTAATGTTACAGGACTGGAATTACTGAAAAGAGTCAGGGCGGATGCTAAATTAAAAGCGCTCCCCGTGCTTCTGGTAACTGCCGAGGCGGAAAAAGAGCAGGTTATTGAGGCAGTCAAGGCCGGTGTAAATAATTACGTCATCAAACCTTTCACCTCGGATGTGCTTAAGGAAAAATTGGATAAAATATTTGAGAAGTTGAAAAAGTAATTCCGCCGCCGGAGGAGATATGGGTCAATACATAGGTTTTAACATTGGCAGGGAAGAGTATGTTATTCCCATACTGATTGTACAGGAAATAATGAAACCGGCGCAGACCACGGTTTTGCCCCACTGCAGGGACTTCGTGCTTGGTATAATCAGTTTGCGCGGTAAGACGATTACCATTATAGATTTAAGGCAAAAGCTGGGGCTCTTTGACACCGGCTCACATGGTGAGGGCAATGTAATAGTGGTAAACCTGGGACGCATTATCTTCGGCGTTAAGGTGGATTCCATAACCGGAGTAATGAACATAGATGAAGGGACTATCGTCAATGACGTGGGTTTTGTTGGAACAAACTCCGACGGATGCTTAAAGGGGGTGGCAAACCTTGGTGCCGGCAGAATGGTTCTGATGCTTGACCTTACTAAGTTATTAAGCTTAGAGGAGATTTCTCTGATTGGCGAGGACATAGTAAACTCCGAGTGTACCGCAGACGGTGATATTGTTGTCACAAAGAGAGTAACAACAATGGGTGGAGACTTTTTTGTAAAAGAGGTTCGTGATGCCATCCACAAGAGTACTGCAAACAAAGGACTTGATGAGGATTTGACTCTCAGATTGATGGAAAATGTCAATAAGCTGCTGGAATCGTTTGCCGGTGGAGATATAGAGTCTGCCGAGAAAGCGATTGAGGAACTTTCAAGCTTCGGAGATCGTGAAATGTTTTCAGAGATTGGAAAGATGACCCGCCGCCTGCATGATTCCATCAAAGAATTTAAATATTTACTAAATCCTAAGTTAAAAAATCTGGCTGAGGGTGAGATGTCGGAAGCCAGTGACAACCTTGAATGGGTAATAACCAAAACTGAAGACTCTGCAAACAGGACTATAAGTATCGCAGAGAAGAATCAGGCTAAAATAACAGAATTGCTTGCTGAGATAGATAGTTTTCAAAAATTACATCAAACAACCAACGTTAAAGATGAGAATAATGGTTTTCCTGCTTTTTTAAAACAGGAACTAAATGATATGAATAGTGATTTTCTTGAGATAATGCTGGCTCAGGAGTTTCAGGATTTGACGGGACAGATACTAAGAAAAGTTATAAGGCTTGTCAGAGACTTAGAGGATCAGTTGGTAAAGCTCGTTATGATGTTTGGGGTGAGGGTGGATGCAAAACAACCGGCGGCATCGCCTGTGGACAAACCTCACGGGCCGCACATAAAACCATCGGAAAGCATAGTGTCGGACCAGAGCGATGTGGATGCACTGCTTGCCGAGTTTGGGTTCTGATAAATATAATGCTCTTCAAAAATAAAAATAACACAAGGGGAGGGAATCTGGCTTGTCTGACGAAATGGATGAAATAATAAATGATTTTTTGATAGAGACAACGGAGCTTGTTGATGATTTAAATCAGAAATTTGTAGAACTTGAGTCTGCCAGAGACAATCAGGATTTGGTCAACAGTATATTCCGCTCCGTTCACACTATAAAGGGAGCTTCCGGGTTTTTAGGTTTTAACCAAATGGTGGATGTAACACACATAACGGAAAGCGTACTGAAAAAAATAAAAGACGGAGAGTTGCTCTTAGAACCCGACATTATGGATGTGATTCTTGAGTCTATAGACATGGTAAAGGTGCTTTTAGAGCATATCAAGCAAAAGGATGGAATGGAGGAGGATATAACCGATCTGGTCAGCCGTCTTAGCGTAATAAATGACGGAGCAGCTCATGGAGCGCCTGTGTCCTCTCAGTCAGGCCGTGATATACCCGATTCTGATGAGCCGGTGGTAATGGATGAGGATCTGCTGGCAGAGCTTGAATCAGAGCGCGCTGCCTCTTCAAGTGTTAAACAAGTGGGTGAAATCCTTATCGAACAGGGCATGATTACAGAGGATGACGTTGATGAGGCGCTCAAAATTCAGGAGCTGATCAAAGAGTCGGTAGATATTGGTGAGGTACCCAAAGTGGGAGAAATTTTAACTGCTACAGAGAGGACCTCTAAAGAGCAGGTAACGAGAGCTCTCAACAAACAAGCCCCGCCGCCGTCACCGGAGAGGTCAGACAAACCCCAACAGGTGGAGCAAACAATCAGGGTGGATGTTGAGCGGCTGGATAATGTGCTTAACCTTGTCGGTGAATTGGTTTTAGCAAGAAACAGGCTTATGAAAATATCAACCACGCTTGAACTAAAATATCAGGACAGCGAGGACTTTGCTCCTCTTACAGAGTTGACCTCTTTTATAAACCTTATAACTACCGACCTTCAGATAGCAGTAATGAAGACAAGGATGCAGCCCATAAAGAAGGTCTTTAACAGGTTTCCGCGTATGGTCAGGGACCTTGCCCGGCAGCTTAACAAAGATGTTGAGTTAAAGCTCTTTGGAGAGGACACTGAACTTGACAAGTCAATAATTGAGGAAATAGGCGACCCCCTTGTACATTTAATAAGAAACTCTGTAGATCACGGAATAGAGATGCCAAAAGTCAGAGAAGCCGCAGGAAAGCCAAAATCCGGCACTGTAATGCTTTCAGCATATCAGGAAGGCAATAACATAGTGCTGGCTATTGAGGACGATGGCAAGGGGATAGACCATGAAATGCTGAAAGAAAAAATTGTGGAAAAAGGCCTCTCAACGTACGATGAACTCGATAAACTCTCTATCAAGGAGATTTTGGATTTTATTCTTTTGCCGGGTTTTTCCACAGCCAAAGAGGTCTCAGACGTCTCCGGCAGAGGGGTCGGCATGGATGTGGTCAAGACCAATATAGATAAGTTAAACGGCGTAATCACAATAGATACGGAAAAAGGCAGGGGGTCACGCTTCTTAATACGGCTGCCCCTTACGCTTGCCATAATACAGGCACTTATGGTAGGAGTCGGCAAGGAGGTCTTTGCAATTCCGCTTGCCTCTGTTGTTGAAACGGTACGTTTAGCCGACAAGGATATTAAGACTATCAGAGGGCAGGAGACTGTCATTCTCAGGGATGAGATAGTGCCGGTGCATAGGCTTGCAGATAAGTTTTTCATAGAGCGCTCCTCTGATACTGAGGGAAAGATGTATCTGGTAGTCATATTAATCGGAGAGAGGAAGTATGGACTAATGGTGGATAAGCTTTATGGACAGGAAGAGGTGGTTATTAAATCAATAGAGGGATTTTCAGGAAGCGCAGATGGTGTAGCCGGGGCTACAATAACAGGAGATGGAAAGGTCGTTTTGATTTTGGACCCATCTGTGATGTTTAGCGGCGTTAAGCACGGTTAACAGTTTAAATATGATACAGGCCCCGGATAAAAAAATAAAAGTATTGATAGTGGATGATTCCGCCTTTATGCGAAACACCATAAAGAGCTTGATAGCCAGGGACCCGGAAATCCAGGTGGTAGGGACAGCTTCAGACGGCATAGAGGCGCTGGAAAAAATTGCCCTGTTGAAACCCGATATCATCACACTGGATGTAGAGATGCCGCGTATGAACGGCCTTGAGGCACTTAAAGCCATCATGGAGAGCAACCCTCTGCCTGTAATAATGGTAAGCTCTCTTACAACTGAGGGAGCTAAGACTACATTAGAGGCACTTGAGCTGGGTGCGGTGGATTTTATTCCAAAGAACCTCTCCGAACTTTCCGTCAACATAGTAAACATAAAAGACATGCTGCTGGATAAACTTAAGCAGATTGGCAGCAAAAAATTCAAAATACCGAGGAGATTACCACCTCTAAGGGCTGGAATTCCTGCATCGGGCAGAGCGGCTGCCACAGTGTCGGAGCCGGCAACCCATTCTGTGCAGTTTACGTCATCCAAACGTATCCAATTGGTTGCAATAGGTACCTCTACGGGAGGACCAAAGGCGCTTCAGACTATAGTGCCGCTTCTGCCCAAAAACTTCTCAGTGCCCGTGATAATATCTCAGCACATGCCGGCTAATTTCACAGGTCCTTTTGCCGAGCGGCTTTGTCAACTGAGCCGGCTGCCGGTAAAAGAAGCAAAGCACGGTGAAAAGATAGAAAACGGCGTAGTTTATGTAGCCCCCGGCACCGGCCACATGAGTATCACTAAGAGAGGATTTGACAAATTTGTCAGCATTGGGGAGGACCCTGCATATATTTATAAACCATCTGTTGACGTTATGATGTTAACCGCTAATGCTGCAATACCCGGGGCTTGTCTCGGTGTAATATTGACAGGCATGGGTAATGATGGATTTAAGGGTATGAAGGCTATCAAGGACTCAGGGGGAAGAACTCTGGCTCAGGATGAGGACACTTGTGTTGTCTTTGGTATGCCGAAATTTGTAGTTGAATCGGGGCTTGCCGATAAAGTAGTGCCTCTTTCAGAGATAGCAGGGGAGATTATTAATTCGATTTAAGCTTTTTCCCTTTTATTATTACAACCGGTTAATGTATAATGTTCAATATGGCGTGATTATATCTGTTTGGAATTTTGTGTTTTTTTGGTAAGATAATTAATCATACAGGGAGGCATAAATTATGGAGCCCTTTACAGCAACAGAAAACGTACTTCAGCTTGTCACCTTTACTCTGGGCACAGAGGAGTATGCGGTGGATATTTTGACGGTACAGGAAATCAACAGGATGACGTCAATAACGATGGTACCAAATGCCCCGCCGTTTGTGGAGGGAGTTATAAACCTGCGCGGCAAGGTTATACCGGTGGTGAATCTCCGTAAGAAATTCAGTATTCCTGACTTAGAAGACAGTGAAAACGCTAAAATAATGATTGTTGACTTAAAGGGAGTTACGATGGGATTGATAGTGGATGCTGTATCGGAGGTTCTGAGAGTGCCTGCAAACATTGTGGAACCCACGCCTCCAATGGCTACAGATATCAGCACCGAGTTTATTTATGGAATAGCAAAGCTGCAGGACAGGCTTATAATTATGCTGGACCTTGATAAGATGATAGACAGCTCTACCGAGTCGTTTAGTTTTTAGCTCCCGGCACGAGTCGATGCTGGATATGGCGCATGTAAAGGCAAAAAAGAGCTTGCAGCAAAAGCAAAACAATTAAATCTTGACGCTATTCATAACACCGTGTGACTAAAATGAGAATCAGCACAAAGATATTATTGTCACTTGCAGGGCTTTCACTGTTATCATTACTTCTTTTCAGCTATATAATATTGCACGGCATGGTTGAACTTAGTAATTTTACAAAGGCTGTAAATGCAGGTTTAGGGCAGCAGGCAGTACAGGACAGCATTGATAACCTCAGAAGTGAAGCGGAAAAACATCTCCTCCAAACGGCCCGTTACAGGGCACTCATAATAGACATGTTTCTGCAAAAGGTGGAGGATGGAGTAAATGTTATGTCTGGATATGCCACTGACCTATACAGCCTTAAGTCCCCAAAGGGCTGGAATATATCGTACTCTCAGTTTGAAAAACCGGTAGATATATACTCTGCATCGTCATATGCACTGTCGCCGGGTGTAAAACCGGAGGATGTAAACAGTGAGTTGAAGCTGACAAGCCATTTGGATGATATTTTTAAGTCTGTTTTTCCAACCAACCGCCATTTATTTTACATTTATATTGGAACAAAATCCGGGATAATACGTACATACCCCTGGGGTGACGGACTCCAACCGGCATATGACCACAGAGCCCGGTCGTGGTATCTGTCGGCGGCTGAGAAAAAAACAATCACATGGACCTTGCCCTACCTTGATGCCGGAACAAACGAGCTGATTATCACATGTGCTAAAGCGTTTTTTTACCCTGACGGCACCCTTGCAGGGGTGACAGGGGCTGACGTCACTATCCATGCACTAAATGATGATATAATAAACACCAGAGTCGGCGATGAGGGCTATTCGTTTCTCATAGACGGAAAGGACAAATTGGTCAGTTGGCCCGGCATGACGGTTACTAATAAGAAATGGAACGATGTGCTGATAAATGAGGATTTTACAAAAAATGGTGATGAGATTATAAAAACAATTATGAAGGAAATTAAAACGGAGGGTTCAGGGATAATCACTGCAATAATAGATTCAGAGGAGAAATACATTGCTTACTCCACGCTGAAAACCACAGGCTGGATACTGTGTGTGGTAATGCCGGTGGATGAGATAACCTCTGTAGCGTCAAAAACACGTGTTAAACTCTCAACCGGTATAGAGAAGGCGGCCACAGAGGTAAATATCCAGATGAAACATCTTCAGAGGATGATAGCCGCCGCAATTCCATTAATTCTGCTTATAGTGACACTTGCAGCATTGATTATATCAAGAAGAACAACAAAGCCGATAAAGTCCCTTATTGAGGGTATAAAGAGTGTCGCAGCCGGAAATCTTGACTACAGAATGAACATTGCAACCGGTGATGAAATCGAGGACCTTGCCGTAGCTTATAATAAAATGGCTGAAGAACTGCGAAAATATGATTCAAAACTTAAGGAGCAAACACAACAGCTCACAAACACAAACGAGGACCTTGTGAAAGAAATCTGGATTCGCATGGAAAAGGAAGACATTGCACTAAAAAGAAATACCGAGCAATTGCACTACAGGGATGCCCTGCTTTATTTGAGCCGTAAAGACCTTTCAGACTCTGACTCAGCATTTAAAACAATAACCCGACTTGTATCTGAGACTATCGGTGTTGCGCGTGTAAGTATATGGCTATTTGACAAGGATAAAACAGCAATACACTGCCACTGTCTTTATAAAGCGGATGAGGAAGCGTATGAGTCGGATTTCATCCTGAAATCTGTGGATTATCCTATTTATTTTAATGCGCTAAAGAACAACCGTATTATAAATGCCTCATATGCCCTCACAGACCCCCGTACCGCGGAATTCACAGAGAGTTACCTCAAACCCCTTAACATAGTGTCCATGATGGATGCCGGCATAAACCACAAGGGAGACATTGCCGGCGTTATCTGTTGCGAGCAAACAGAGACCCCTTTGGTGTGGAGCATGGAGGCACAGGAGTTTGTCTCATCGGTTTCGGATATGATCTCATTTGTTTTGGAGTCGGCACAGCGCACACAGACTGAACGTATGCTGATTCAACAGTCAAAACTTGCAGCCATGGGAGAGATGCTCTCTATGATAGCACACCAGTGGAGACAGCCCCTTTCCTCTATAAGCACCATTGTGGCCGACATGCAGGTGGCTTGTGCCATTGGGCGGCCTGATATAAACGAATTCAATGAATCCCTGGACAGAGTTAATGAACAGGCACAGTATCTGTCAAGCACGATTAATGATTTTAAAAATTTTTTCAGTCCGACAAAAAAGATGGAAACCGTTATGCCTGACTACATAATAGAGCAGGCTTTGAAAATTATTGGAAAATCCATCGAGTATAAAACCATAGAGGTACGCAGGGAGTACTCTTATAAAACCGCTATACTCACTTATCCTAACGAACTTATTCAGGTCATCTTAAATATTCTGAAAAATGCTCAGGACATTTTGATGGAGAAAGAGATACCAACTCCGACTATTGTAATAGGAGGGTATGAGGACAACGGCAACATTTTTATTGAGCTTTCCAACAATGCCGGCGGCATACCGGAGGATTTAACAGATAAGATATTCGAGCCGTACTTTACTACAAAAGAAGACTCAGGGGGCACGGGGCTAGGGCTTTATATGTCAAAAACGATTATAGAAAAACACTGCAGGGGCACTCTGACTGTGAAAAATATCAGAGACGGCGCATGTTTTACCATAAAACTTCCGTTAGAAAGAGAGGAGACTGATGACATATGATAGATGCAGAAAAGGTTAAAGAATTATCAGCACATGCAAAGGGCTTATCGGTACTGTATGTGGAGGATGACGTCCATCTTCAGAAGAACACAGTAAGACTACTGTCCAGATTTTTCGGAAAAATAGACACGGCGTCAAACGGCAGGGAAGGGTTGGACAAATTCGCCGCCGGTTCCTACGACCTTGTTATAACGGATATCAGAATGCCTGTTATGAACGGCATAGAAATGGCAACACGGATAAAGAAAATTCAAAGTACACAACCCATAATGGTTACCTCAGCCCATGATGAGTCACAGTTTCTTATAGACCTAATAAACATAAATATAAGCAACTTTGTTTTAAAACCCATTGACGCCGGCAAAATCATAGATGTTCTCAAAGACATTGTTGATAAGATTTGGGTTAGAAGATATGAAAATGACTACAAGAGACTCCTTGAGGAAGCGGTAAAGGACAAGACAAGGGAGCTTTCCGATGTTATAGAGCTGGTTACAAGTTTAGGTAACGAGTTAATGCAGCGGCTTGTGGCGGCAAGTGAGCAAAAGGACACAGACACCGGCAGCCACATTGTCAGAATCGGGCTCTACGCCGAGTGCCTTGCAAGGGAAATGGGTATGCCGGAGGACTTTATAAGTTCCATTGCATTTGGCGCCCAGTTGCACGATATAGGGAAAATCGGAATAAAAGACAGCATTCTTTTAAAGTCCGGCCCGCTTACTCACGAGGAGTTTGAGACTATGAAGTCACACACCGAAATTGGAGCTAGAATTCTTGCCGGTTCAAAATACGCAAGAATCCAAATGGCTGAAGATATAGCCTACTGCCACCACGAAAAATGGGACGGTACCGGCTACCCCAGAGCTCTCAAAGGTACTGATATACCACTTGAGGCACGAATTGTCATCATCTGCGACCAGTACGACGCTTTGGCCATGAAACGCCCCTACAAACCACCCCTTGAGCATAATGAAGTTGTCAGAATAATCACGGAAGGTGACGGCAGAACACTCCCTCAGCACTTTGACCCCGATGTTCTGAATGTCTTTGCAAAGGTCTCTGATAATTTCAATCAAATATATGAGCTCAATAACTCCGCCGGTTTGTAGAAAGGGGGAAGGAGAGGCATATTACCGGACTGAGGTGATGTAAAATAGATTATCCTTATTAAACAAGAACTTGGAGAGAGTTTCTTAACAACAGTGCTGACAACGTGACGATTTCAGTCATAAAAAAGATCAACTGAATTTTGCACATTGCAGTAATATAAAAAAATTTTAAAAAATAAGATGAAATTAATTGATAAGTTGTGATAAACTCTCTATAACGGAGGATGATAATTGAACAATACCTATAAAAATATATTTGTTTGGCTTGTAATAGGGGCCCTGATGATAGTTCTGTTTAATATGTTGAGTTTTCAGAAGCCGCCACAGGAAGAGATGATTTTTTCGGAGTTTTTGGAGAAACTTGAGACCTCTGCGCTGGAAGAGGTCGTTATCAGGGAAAATGAGCTAAACGGCAAGTTAAAAGACGGCAAGGTTTTCCGTACGTATGCCATTGAGTACCCTGATCTGATAAAAGAATTAAGGGCTAAAGGAGTCAGGATAACAGTAAAGCCTCCAACTCAAAACCCGTGGTATGTGAATTTCTTTTTTTCGTGGGGGCCGATAATTTTCCTTGCCCTAATTTGGGTGTTTTTCATGAGGCAGATGCAGGTAGGGGGCAATAAAGCCATGTCATTTGGCAAGTCTCGTGCCCGCCTTGTTTCAGATAAGACCAACAAGGTGACATTTAAGGATGTTGCAGGGGTGGAGGAGGCAAAAAACGAGGTTCAGGAGATAATAGAATTTTTAAAGGATCCTCAGAAATTTACAAAACTGGGCGGTCGAATTCCCCGCGGCGTTTTGCTGGTGGGGCCGCCGGGTACGGGTAAGACCCTTCTTGCCAGAGCAATAGCCGGTGAGGCGGACGTTCCTTTTTACTCTATATCAGGCTCTGATTTTGTGGAAATGTTTGTAGGTGTGGGAGCATCGAGGGTAAGGGATTTATTTGAGCAGGCTAAGAAAAATGCGCCGTGTCTGATATTTATAGACGAAATAGATGCAGTGGGTCGTCACAGAGGAGCAGGGCTGGGTGGAGGGCACGATGAAAGAGAGCAGACTCTTAACCAGCTGCTTGTGGAGATGGACGGATTTGAAGGAAAAGAAGGCCGGATAGTGATAGCCGCAACAAACAGGCCGGACGTGCTTGACCCTGCGCTTTTAAGGCCTGGAAGATTTGACAGACAGGTGATTGTTTCGCACCCGGATGTAAAGGGACGTGAGGAGATACTTAAGGTGCATACAAAATCCATCCCCATATCGCCTGATGTGGTGTTGGCCGTTATCGCAAGGGGTACACCGGGATTTACCGGAGCAGACCTGGCAAACCTGGTAAACGAGGCTGCATTGCTTGCGGCAAGAGATTCAAAAGAAACAGTGGATATGACTGACTTTGACCACGCCAAGGATAAGGTGCTCATGGGGGTGGAAAGAAGAAGCATGATAATCAATGACGAGGAAAAGAGAAATACCGCCTATCATGAATCAGGCCATGCGCTTGTGGCAAAGCTTACCCCCGGGACCGACCCTGTGCACAAGGTCAGCATAATACCTAGGGGGCGCGCACTGGGTGTTACACAGCAGCTTCCCATTGATGACAGATACACGTACTCTAAGGAGTTTTTAGTAAACACACTGAAAGTGCTTCTGGGTGGAAGGGCGGCGGAGGAGCTTGCCCTCAATCACATGACTACAGGGGCCGGCAATGATCTGGAGCGGGCTACCGAGCTGTCAAGAAAAATGGTGACTGAATGGGGCATGTCGGACAAGCTGGGGCCGCTGACATTTGGTAAAAAAGAAGAGCAGATTTTCCTTGGCCGTGAAATAGCAAAACACAGAGACTACAGTGAAAGGACAGCCGAGTTGATAGATGAGGAGGTTCAGTCCCTTGTGTTTAATGCCTACCAGGAAAGCAAGGAAACACTAAGAACAAACTACGATATGCTTGAATCAATGGCAAAATTGCTCCTTGAGAAAGAAACTATCGAAAATACCGAAATAGAACAACTGATAGATGAGGTTAAGCGTCAGAGAAATCCTAACCTTGAAAGTAGTTCTTAAAAACCACATACTGGATTTATCGCAAAAAACACTCATAATGGGTGTGCTCAACGTAACCCCTGATTCATTTTCAGACGGCGGGGTTTATTTTGAGATAAATCGGGCAATAGAGGGCGCCCTTCAAATGACACAAGACGGTGCAGATATTATAGATGTCGGGGGGGAGTCAACCCGTCCCGGCTCTGAGCCGGTTACAGTCTATGATGAACTCAAACGTGTAATTCCAGTTATAGAGGCACTAAGTGAACAACTTACCGTGCCGGTCTCTGTTGATACGTATAAGGCTGAGGTGGCTGCGGAGGCACTAAACTCAGGGGCCGCTATGGTTAATGACATAAGCGGTCTCAGATTTGACAAGGATATGGCTAAAACTGTAGCCGCAGGCGGCGGAGCAATCTGTATTATGCACATAATGGGTACCCCAAAAGACATGCAAAACAACCCTGTGTATGATGATTTATTTGCACAGATAAGCGGATTTCTGAAAGAGGGAATAGATATGGCGGTAGCTGCCGGCATCAGGGAAGACAGCATTGTGGTTGATCCCGGCATTGGTTTTGGTAAGACCCTCAACCATAATCTTCAGATATTAAAAGGGCTAAGCAGATTTAAGCAACTGGGCAAACCTGTACTTATCGGCACTTCCCGTAAATCTTTTATCGGGCGGATTCTCGGCGGCCGGCCGGCCGGCGGCAGACTTATGGGCACAGCGGCAACCGTGGCTGTTGCCGTTTGTAACGGTGCATCCATAGTAAGAGTGCACGATGTTAAGGAGATGGCAGAGGTGGTGGCGGTAACAGATGCTATAGGACACGCATTGGTTTGAAAGCATATGTTGTCATGGGCCCTACGTGTGTAGGTAAAAGCGACTCCTCGGCATTGCTTGCGGGTACGCTGGGCAGTGAAATCATAAGTGCTGATTCTATGCAAGTCTATAAGTATATGAATATCGGTACGGCTAAACCCTCAGCCGAGACATTAAAAAGCGTGCCACACCACATGATAGACATAGTTTTACCAACGTCAGAGTTTAGCGCCGGCAGGTTTGTTACAGAGGCGGCTCCTATAGTGGAGGGGCTTTGCAGCTTAGGTAAAACTCCGGTTATAACTGGAGGCACAGGGCTGTACATCAGGGCACTGTCAGAAGGACTTTTTAACGGCCCTGAGGCTAATTGGCAATTACGGCAGCAACTAATAAATGCTGAGAACGAATCTGAGGGCTGTTTGTATGATCTGCTTAGCCATTTTGACCCCGTCACTGCAGTAAAGACTAAACGAGGTGATAAGAGGCGTATAGTACGGGCTCTTGAGGTGACTCTAACGCTTGGGCTGCCTATATCTGAGGCTCATCAGAGGACAGCCGGTGCTGTAAATTGCAGCTTTGTAAAAGTCTGCCTGAGCAGGGAGCGTACAGAGCTCTACGCAATGATAGAACAGAGGGTGGATACGATGATAAAGGACGGGCTTTTTGAGGAGGCGAGGGCACTTTTTGATATGCCTCTTTCACGAACGCCGCTTCAGGCAATAGGGTATAAGGAGGCCTTTTCCCATTTCAGAGCTGAAGTGAGCTTTGATGAGGCTGTATCAAATATAAAACAGGCCACAAGGCGTTATGCAAAACGCCAACTGACGTGGTTTAGGGCGGAAAAAGACATTAAATGGCTTGACGTAACAGGTATTTTTGATCCTAAAAAAATCCACGATAAAATAATTTCGTTATTAAGCATTAATTAGCTTGAATTATTAGCCGGAATTCTTTATTGTATAGAGGACAGCCTGTTATTTTAAACCACGTAAAGGAGACTAAGGATGGGTGGCGTAAAAACGACAAGCCTGCAGGATGCTTTCCTTAATCAGTTAAGGAAAGATAAGATGCCAGTTGTGGTGTATTTGACAAACGGCGTGAGGCTAAAGGGAACAGTTAAGGCGTTTGATAACTTTGTTATAATATTGAAAGACGCCAGGCAGCAGTTGATCTATAAACATTCCATCTCATCTATAGTACCGGAAGATGACGTCAGCGTTAAGTATGACGAACCTCAGCAAGACCAATAAGTCCCCTGTACCAACGGTTGACATAATCATAAGGTATCAGGGAGGGATTGTGCTGATTAAAAGAAAGAACGAACCCCATGGGTGGGCACTGCCCGGAGGGTTCGTAGATTACGGGGAATCTCTTGAGAGTGCTGCACAGAGAGAGGCTAAGGAGGAAACAGGTCTTGATGTAAGTCTCCTCAGCCAGTTTCATACGTATTCCGGCCCGGAAAGAGACAAGAGACTGCACACCATAACCACAGTGTATGTGGCTGAGGCTCAGGGGCAGGCTAAGGCCGGTGATGACGCCGCCGATTATGGCGTATTTACTCAATCATCACTGCCCTTCCCGATAGTGTTTGACCACAAGGGAATTATTGAGGACTATTTCAATCAGAGATATTAGATTAACCACCGGAGGGTTTTGATGATAAAATTTATGCACAAACATGCCAAATTCTTTTATGTATTTTTCTTTTTGATTATTATATCTTTTATATTTTTCTATGTGGGACCGATAGATAAATCAAGCTCTGTGGCACTTATTGAAATCGGTAATAAGAAAATCTATTCTGAAGAGTACTGGAGGGTTTACGACAATATAAGAAACTATTATTCAAGCGTTCTCAAAGAGAAATTCAACTCTGAGATGGAAAAAACGTTAAATCTTAAGAAGATAGCGCTTGATGCCATAGTTGAGCACGAATTTATGCTTGAGGCTGCAAGGATGCTTGGAATCAGCGTATCGGACGGCGAGTTAAGCCAGGGGATATTAAATGACCCGACTTTTTCACGGGATGGGGCTTTCAGACAGGATATTTACATGAGATACATTGAACTAAACCGTATGACGCCTGCGTATTTTGAAGCTAAGAAGAGAGAGGATATCATAGTCTCTAAGGTAAGAGCACTTATTGAGCTCTCGGCAGGTAAACTTGAGGAACCCTCGATAGACATAAAATCAGAAGACAAGGCGAAACTTCTTGAGCAGATATTTGCCAACATGGACAGGGAAAGAAAAGCAAAGCTCGTAAAATCATACATTGACGGATTAAAGAAAGTGGTTCATTTCAAAGTCAGAGAAGATTTAATCGGATAATTCAGCGGTAATTCAAATTCTAATTCAAAAGTAAACGCAGGCGGCTGGGAACAAGCAACGCCTCCCCTCACAGGGGAATTCCCTGTGAGGCATAAGCGCTAACATAAGGATATATTTTGTAAATTGCAGAAGTAAGAACCGCATAGATACGCCATTTATGTTTAGCGTAAAACGTATTTTTATGGTAATTTTAAGCGTAAGTTAGCGCTTATGCCCCTAAAGCAACCGTGATGTCAAGTAAAATTTTTAAAAAATGGTTCTTTAACGTCTTGAGTGGGTAAAAGAAAGAATAAGCTCCTGTGGCCTACACTATACATAGCCGCAAGGTAGGGGATGTCAGGGTGTAACGTAGTGGAGCAGGTTTGCGAAGGCAAAACTTGACCTCCCCGTTTACTGTAGGCTACTGTGTCTAAGGCCACAGGGATACTTCTTACTTTTCTACCCACTTATTCGGTAAAGAGCCTTTTTTGCGCTTAACCTCTCCGGTTATTTCTTAGTTCCTATTCTCTCCTTTAATTTCAACATCTTTACTCTTTTTTCTCTCCTCTATATCGGATTTCGGGTTTCGACATGTGTCTTACCTCCGTATGTGTTTATACTTATACAGCTCGGCCGGCCTGATTCTTTGTTAACTTTCTCATCTCCCATTGGGTGAGTGCTCCTTATGCTATTTTTTGACTATAACTCCCTGCTTTGTATAGTATTATACTCACTCCCTGTTTATGCAACTGCTTTTTTTAGGTTAAATAATGATGATGGATTCAGTAAATTTGTATAAAATTGTCAGAAATCAGATATAATAAATAAACTCACGAAAGTGGAGGTGATTTATGCGTAGCCAAATAGTTGAAGCTATACGCTTGATGAAAAAAATTGTATTAAATTATAAGGGCGAGGGTATTAGACTTGTGTGTCCTCACGCTCTATATGTTAGCTCAACGGGTAAGATTTTATGTGACTCATATCAGCTTTCAGGTTATTCGAACCACTCAGAAAATGTGCATGGGTGGAGGCCTTTTGACGTTTCAAAAGTTACAAACTTAAAAATATTGGATGAAACATTCAATATTGCTCCTGGTTATAACCCATACTCTGATAAATACTTTAACTCAATCGCCAAATTATGAGCATGTTATAAATGGATATCCTTAAAATCTATTTTGAGCAACAACAAGTCTTTGAATTAAATAATATTCAACATCTTATGGGGATAACAGGGTTATATTTTATATTTCTTAGATATACAGAAATACCATATCCTTATGGTAAATCAAGGCTTGTTTATATTGGCATGAGCGAAAAGAAAACAAATAGTATTGGAAAGAGGCTATTAGGCCATTACGATGGGACATCTGGTAATGAGGGGTTACTCAACTACCGTAAAGCTGAGGGGCTATACTTCACCTATATTAACTTTGAAATGTTTAAGACCATATGGAAGCTCAGAATAGAAGACTTAGAGAGTTATTTCATTCTCGATTTTTTAAAAGATTACGGGGTATATCCTATCTGTAATAATAAATCAGGTTTTGAAATTAAAAAGCATAACTTATCTGTATTTTTTGATATAGACTGGAAATACTTTAACAGTGAGGTGCCAGCAACATGAAAGAAATCAAAAGCGGAAACCAGATAGTTGAGGAATTCTTTGCCGATATTCAAAAGATTGATGGAGTAGATAATAAGATTGCATCAACATTGCTTCAGCTTTATACGTCCGGTAAGTTTACAAATACAAGTATTTCAAATGCTCTTTCAGGACTTCGAGAGGGTAAATGATGACTACTCTTCGAAACATCACAATAACAGGAATTCGTGGAATTCATGATACTATCTCTATAGATTTGAAGACGAACCAATCACTGTTAATTTATGGAGATAACGGAAGCGGTAAAAGCTCCATCGCCGATGCAATTGAATGGTTCTATCACGATAGAATTGACCATTTATCAAAAGAGGAAATTGGACTTAATGGTATCCCTGCATTAAGAAATAGATTTCTGTCTGATGATGAAACTGCAACGCTTGGAATTGAATATTCTGACAGTGCACTTAATTCAACCAAGTCACTTTCTACTAAAAATAATAAATTCAGCTCCTTATATTCTAATACTAACAAATCGTTTGACTCATATCGGGTCGCATCAAAAAATGAGAATTTAATCTTAAGATATAGGGACTTAGTGCGATTCATTTATCTGAGAAAAAAAGATAAACTGGATGAGCTTTCATCAATAATTGGCTTTGGTGAATTGGTAGAAATAAGAAGCGTTTTGCTTAAAGTATTAAATGATATCACGAAATTATTAAAAAACAGTAGATTTGATGATAAAATAAATCAAGGCCAATCTCAGCTACTTCAACAGGTTAATCAATCAATCCAAAATGATGCTCAATATTTTAGTGCTATTCAGAACCTTATCGAACCCTTGGGATTATCAATTAAGGTAACGGATAAAAAGAGCATAGATGATGCTCTTGGAAAAATAAGGCAACCGGAAAATAAGGACGATATCCTATTACAGGCATCGTATGAAAAAGCAATAACTCTAATATCAAATATTACATCTTCTTTAAAAAGTATTTCAGTACCTTACACTACGCTTTTGTCAAAACATCAATCAATTTCGGGTAGCATTGAAAATATCAAGAATTTAAGACTTGAAAACCTTCTTAATGAAGGGTTTAAGCTTATTAATGAGGCCTTCTTTGATGAAGATAGATGCCCTCTTTGCTTACAGAGTAAAAACAGATCAGAGCTACTGGATGAAATTAAATTTAGGATCAATGAACTTTCTGAATTAAAGAAAGCGAAAGAAGAATTAAAAGGGCTACAGCAAGATGTTGTTAATCTTGTCAATCATGTCCTGTCAGAAATATCCTCGCTTAAAGCTGAAAAATGTATACTCTTAAAGGAAAACACAAAACATATAGAAATGTTTAATCAAATCCATGAAGCGATAATATCTAATTTACAAGAAATTGAAGGAGATATCCTCGGAAAAGCTATTTCTAATAATTTATTTAAAGTTAATCTTGACACAATCGTTAAAGTATCAACCGACTTTGCTACACAAAAGAAACAAATATTTGAGAAAAGGAAGGACGATAAGAAATTTGAAATTACAACTAAGATAACTATTGCACGTCAGTTATATGATGGAATTGTAAAGTTAAGGGCTGAAGAAAAAATTCTTAAAGATCAACAACAAACTTTTGATGCTCTTTATAGAGAATTTATAAAACGCCAAAAGGAGGGATTTGTTGCCTTCCTGGATGCTATATCAAGGGAAATCAATGATCTGTATTTATTCATGAACAAGGATGAAAAAGTTGATGAAATCCAGCTTATTCCTATAGGTGTTGGAGATGATTTTGATGGAATAACATATCAATTTAAATTCCACGGGGATGTGGTTACGCCACCTGACAAGTATTTAAGCGAATCTCATTTGAACTGTCTTGGCATCTGTTTATTCTTGACTTCGGTCAAAGCCTTCAATAAGAGGAATAAGTTCTTTATTCTTGACGATGTGATTTCAAGCTTTGACAAAAATCATCGTATTCGATTCGCTAATTTATTAGTTGAAAAGTTCGCTGATTATCAAATACTGCTTTTAACACATGAGGAAGATTGGTTTGAATTTATTGCCCGTATGGTCAAAGGCAAGGGTTGGAAGATTCATAATATCAAGTGGGAGGTAAACCAAGGGGCTTCAATAGAAATTCCATTGACAGACGTTAAGGCTAAGATAGAACACAAATTAACAAATAAAGATAAAGATGGATTAGGTAACCTCATCAGAAAATACCTCGAAGGAATTCTGAAGGATATTTCCTATTCACTTGAGGTTAGTGTGAAATTTCGATTCAATGACAAAAATGAAAGCAGAATGTCAAATGAACTACTATCTGAAATTAGAAGCCATATCAATAAAAAGCTACCTGAAATTAAAGAACATCCAATATTTGGTAGGCTTGAGGCATCTAATTTTTTAGGAAATAAGACATCCCACGACAATGATTTTCAGGAATCCATTCCAGATTTACAAGCCTTTTATGATGATGTCATTGCACTTGAAGCCCTGTTTATATGTGATAAGTGTAAAAAACTCGTAGCCGTTACATACTTAGATACAGTTAATGGTAAAATCCGGTGTTCATGTGGAAATATTAATTATAATTGTAGATAGTTAAAAGATTTGGTTTGTTGTCAAACATCTAAAACATGTTTTTAAAGGTTATTATAATAAGACTAAGATGGAAAAACTAACTGAACAGGAAAAACAGGATATCATTCGATATTTGGATGCCGGAAAACCGTTACCGGATAAGTACCGCTTTCTGCTTTTTGATGAGAAACGTCAGGTGGAACTTGTTTGGAACGGTAAATCGAATGAAGTATGCAATATCGTACTGCCTTTTCAGGTAATAGAACAAGTTGATGAACCACGTACGGAAAACCACGTATCTACTCAATTGAAACTGGATTTCAATACTGATAGTCGTGGCAGACAGCTTAAAGGATGGACGAACAAACTTATCTGGGGTGACAACAAGCTAATACTATCAAGTCTTAAGAATGGGCCTATACGGGAAGAGATAGAGAGCCAAGGTGGTATAAAGCTCATCTACATAGACCCGCCATTTGATGTGGGTGCCGATTTCTCGATGGACATTGAAATAGGTGATGAGACTTTCACAAAAAAACCGAACATTCTTGAAGAAATAGCCTATCGTGATACATGGGGCAAAGGAGCAGATTCTTTCATCGCTATGATCTATGAACGACTGAAACTCATGCGTGATTTGCTGGCTGAAAATGGTAGTATCTATGTGCATTGCGATTGGAGAGTGAATAGCCTTATCAGATTAGTAATGGATGAAATATTTGGTTCAAAGATGTTTAAAAACGAGATTTCATGGAAGCGAAAAACAGGTAGTAGCAGTCAAATAGGATCAACAACGGATCGTTATGGACATGACGTTGACTCCATTCTTTTTTATGGAAAGGGCGAAAATTCAATTTATAATATGCAGTATACTGAGAGTGATCCTGACTATATTGCTAAATTTTATAGATTTAAAGATTCTAATGGAAGGGTATATCGGATAGCCGATTTAGCAAATCCTGCTCCACGGCCAACTCTTAGATATGAATATAAAGGTTATAAACCACCAAAAAATGGATGGGCTATTTCTCTTGATAAGATGCAACAATGGGATGAAGAAGGTCGTTTATACTTCCCAAAAGATAAAAATGGACGTATCCAACGAAAAAGATATTTAGATGAATTAAAAGGTAAACCTGTCTCTGATTTTTGGGATGATATAGGACAGGTGGCTTCACAAGCAAACGAGAGAATTGGTTATCCAACCCAAAAACCCGAAGCCCTTTTAGAACGTATAATTAAAGCCTCATCTAACGAAGATAATATAGTTGCCGATTTCTTTTGTGGTTCAGGCACTACAGCAGCAGTTGCCGAGAAGCTTGGCAGAAAATGGATAGTTACAGACCTCGGTAAATTCGCTATTCATACTACTCGTAAAAGGATGATAGGCGTACAACGCCAACTAAAGACGGAGGGTAAAAATTATCGAGCTTTTGAGCTTTTGAACCTCGGCAAGTATGAAAGGCAGCATTATATCGGGGTAAATCCGAACCTTCGGGATAGAGAGAAACAGAAGCAGATTGATGAAAAAGCGCAGGCATTTGTAGCGCTAATTCTTCGAGCCTATTGTGCTGAGAAGTTAGAAGGATTTCAGACATTTCATGGCAAAAAAGCCGGAAGGCTTGTAACTGTCGGTCCTGTTAATTTGCCGGTAACCCGTCTTTTTGTTGAGGAAATCATACTTGAATGCCGTAAAAAACATGTTACAAAGGTGGACATTCTGGGCTTTGAATTTGAGATGGGATTATTCCCAAATGTGTTAGATGAGGCAAAGACAAAGGGTATAGACATAGCACCTAAGTACATCCCTGCCGAGGTGTTTGACAAAAGAGCTGTTGAGAAAAATCAGGTAGTTTTTCATGATGTAGCGTTTATTGAAGTTACACCACACATAAATGGCAATAATGTAACGGTAGAACTTACGGATTTTTCAGTTTTTTACTCACAGGATTCAATTGTTCATGCGGAGGCTTCATTAAAAGACAAGGGGAGTAAGATAGTTGTCGAAAAGGGACAAATAGTCAAAGTTAGCAAGGATAGCTACGGTATTATAAAACGAGAGGTGCTAACACAAAAGTGGACTGATTGGGTTGACTATTGGGCTGTGGATTTTGATTTTGAGAACAAACGAGAGATTATTAGAGTAAAACGTAGCATGTTTGACCACAATTCACTTCCAGGGCTCGAGCCGCAACAGGCTGCTTTACATGAATGGGAAGAAGTATGGACAGGAGATTATATATTTGAGAATGAATGGCAATCATTCAGGACAAAGAAAGACCGTTCATTAGAACTTAAAAGTGCTACGATAGAGTGCCAACCCGGACGGCGGAAAATAGCTGTTAAAGTGGTTGATATATTCGGAAATGATACTATGAAGATTATAGAGATAAGAGTATGACTTTCACAGTTATGGATATAGACAATATGATTTCCGTACCAAGTGAGCATGAGCATTTGGAATTTAAAGAAGCTAAAAAACAATTCGATAGAGACAAGTTGTTGCGCTACTGTGTGGCACTTGCCAATGAGGGTGGGGGGAAGTTGCTGTTGGGTATAACAGACCGTCCGCCACGATGTGTTATTGGTACAAATGCCTTTAATGATCTTGGTAGTATAAAGTTATATATTGTAGAAAAACTTCGTATTCGTGTGGATATAGAGGAAGTTAAACATACAGGAGGGAGAGTTTTAGTTTTTATAATCCCTTCCCGACCGGTTGGTACGGCTCTATCATACGAAGGTGCTTACTTGATGCGAGCTGGAGATGCGTTGTTACCTATGACTGAAGATATGCTTCGTCGAATTTTTGATGAAGGTCGTCCGGATTTTTTATCTCGTCCGGCGATGAGTGATGTGAGTGCCGATGAAGTAGTAAGTCTACTCGATACACAGAGCTTATTTGACCTTTTAAAGATGCCTTATCCTGCTGAGCGCGAGGGAGTGCTTTCCAGATGTGAAAGCGAAAAATTAATTGAAAGAAAGACATCGGGGTGGGATATAACTAACTTTGGCGCTCTTTTATTAGCAAAAGATTTAAATCAGTTTGAGGGGTTGCGTCGCAAAGCACCACGTGTAATTATATTTAGTGGTGTTAATAAACTTGAAACCCTCAAAGACAAGATTGGAACTAGAGGCTATGCAGTAGGGTTTGATGGGCTTATTTCTTATATAAACGATCAGCTTCCTACAAACGAGGTGATTAAGCAGGCGTTACGAACTGACATCCGGATGTACCCTGAACTTGCAATTCGTGAACTTGTAGCTAACGCATTAATTCATCAGGATGTAGCTGATACCGGTTCATTTGTGATGATTGAAATTTACACTGATCGTATTGAGATTTCCAATCCCGGTAAACCCTTGATTCCACCTGACAGATTTATTGATGAGTATAAGTCACGAAATGAGCGCCTGGCAGACTTAATGCGCCGTTTTGGTATTTGTGAGGAAAAAAGTAGCGGAATTGATCGGGTTATTTCACTTGTCGAGGCGTATCAATTACCAGCACCTGATTTTAGAGTGGGGGAGAGAACCACAACTGTGGCACTATTTGCGCCTATTGATTTTGAAATAATGGACAGAAAGGAGAGGATTCGCGCTTGTTATCAGCACTGCTGTTTACGCTATGTCAATAATCAAAAGATGACAAATCAAAGCTTGAGAGAGCGTTTTCGCCTGCCAGAAAATAAGGCTGAAACGGTATCACGTATTATTTCTGATGCCGTCAACGATGGATTGGTGAAGTTCGATGATCCTAATAACAATTCCAGGCGATATGCAAAGTATGTTCCGTACTGGGCATAATATCTCATTTAGACGCAAAGCTGAAGGACACCGGGGTATTGTGAAAAAAACATGTAATATCAATGAGTTCTTATTTAGACGCAAAATTAATAGTATGTCTATTCAGATATCTAATGGATGCTGTCACTTAGTCTTTAGAAAAGTAAGAGAGGTTCAATATGGCACTTCATAAAGACTTCCCATCTTCCCCATATGAGATACTTGATCCATCTGTGAGATGGTTTCCCGCAGATGAGACGATAAGAACAACAAGTGCTGAAAAACTTATGCCTCCTCTTGTGCCGGAACTCCGAAAGAAAGTTATGTTATGGCGTAATAAGCATTATGAAGGTGCAACCAATACCAGCCGAAGTCTCCTAAACTGGTGGTTTAACACTCCACACATACTACCTAAATACGATGGGACTACTGCCGAGTTCCAATATTACTTTGCCCAGCGTGAAGCATTAGAGACAATTATTTATCTATATGACGTAGTAGGGGTAAAGGACAAGTATGACTTAATGCGCTTTGATAGTTCTGGGGTTGTTTCCACAGGGATGTTTGACGAAACATGGAGACGATTTGTGATTAAGATGGCAACTGGAACAGGTAAGACCAAAGTTATGAGCCTTGTACTTGCATGGAGCTATTTTCATAAGCTCTATGAACCCAATTCGGAGCTTGCCCGTAATTTTCTTGTAATAGCTCCTAATATAATTGTGTTAGACCGTATTTACAAGGATTTTAAGGGATTGCATATTTTCTATAATGACCCTGTGCTTCCGGATAATGGGTTTGATGGTATGAATTGGCGTGACGATTTCCAACTAACTCTTCAAGTACAGGACGATGTTAGAATTACAAATCCTATTGGCAACATTTTCCTGACAAATATCCACCGTGTTTATTCCGGTGATGATATCCCACCTTCGGTAGATGATGATAATACAATGGATTACTTTCTAGGCAAGCGTCCCACCGGAGCAACAATTGATTCAAAGGTTGATCTTGGCATGATAGTAAGGGATATTGATGAGCTTGTCATTTTAAACGATGAAGCACATCATATACATGATAGCCGTCTTGCGTGGTTTAAATCTATCGAGGATATACATAATAGATTGAAACAAAAAGGTGATGCCCTATCGCTTCAGGTTGATGTTAGTGCGACACCAAAACACAATAGCGGGGCTATTTTTGTTCAGACAGTATCTGACTATCCTCTTGTTGAGGCGATATTTCAAAATGTTGTAAAACATCCGGTACTCCCCGATTCCGCAAGTAGGGCTAAGCTTGTTGAGCAACAAAGTTCAAAATATACAGAAAAATATGCAGACTATATTCACCTCGGCGTTCTTGAATGGCGAAAATCATATGCTGAACATGAAAAGGTTGGGAAGAAGGCTATATTGTTCATAATGACAGATGATACTAAGAACTGTGACGAGGTTGCTTTATATCTTGAGGCAACATATCCTGAATTAAAAAATTCGGTTTTAGTGATACACACCAATGATAACGGTGAAATATCCGAATCTACTCAAAAGAAGAAAGAGGAAGAGTTGAAGAGATTAAGAAAACAAGCCAACGAGATTGATGATGAGGATAGCCAGTATAAAGCTATTGTATCTGTAATCATGCTTAAAGAGGGTTGGGATGTTCGTAATGTAACGACCATTGTTGGACTTCGTCCTTATTCAGCAAAAAGCAATATATTACCTGAGCAAACGCTTGGTCGTGGACTACGTAAAATGTACCCCGGTGGTATAGAAGAATATGTCAGCATAGTGGGGACAAACGCATTCATGGATTTTGTAGAATCCATACAATCCGAAGGTGTAGTTATAGATAGAAAACCGATGGGGGAGGGAACCAAACCTTTAGCCCCATTAGTAGTTGAGATTGACAAGGAAAATAAGAACAAAGACATTGATACTCTTGACATTGAGGTTCCAGTTCTTTCACCACGAATATATCGTGAGTATAAGAACCTTACTGAAATAGATATTAGTAGATTAAAAAACGAAAAGGTTCCTTATAAGAAGTTTTCGCCTGAGGAGCAGCGTGAAATAGTTTTTAGAGATATTACCTCAGGTGAAGTTACTCACACAACTATACTTGACACTGCTGGTATTGTTGATTACAGCAGCGTAATAGGATACTTTTCTCAGACCATAATGAGGGACCTTCGTCTGGTGAGTGGATATGATGTACTTTATGGTAAGGTTAAATACTTTATTCAGGATTACCTGTTTGATTGTAAGGTTGAACTTGATAACGCTAATACCCTCAGAAACTTGTCTGAGGTTGCTGCCACACGAACCATTGTCGATACGTTTAAGAAAGCAATAAATGATTTAACTATTCAAGATAAAGGTGGTGCTGAAATTCGTGATTTTATAAAGTTAAGGCATACTCGACCCTTTGTAGCAAAAGAACAGCAATATTTGATACCTAAAAAAAGTATTTTTAATCGAATCATAGCAGATAGTCATTTTGAACTTGTTTTTGCCGGATTTCTGGAAAATTGTAATGATGTATTATCCTACACAAAAAACTACTTTTCTGTACACTTTAAACTTGATTACGTAAATGCAAAGGGTGATATTTCAAACTACTACCCTGATTTCATTGTTAAGTTATCAAACAGACAGGTTTTCATCGTTGAAACAAAAGGACAGGAGGACATGGATGTACCTTTTAAAATACAACGTTTGAAACAGTGGTGCGAAGATGTCAATAAAGTAAATACGGAAATAAAGTATGATTACGTTTTTGTTGATATGGACATTTTTGAAAAATATAGACCTATAAACTTTCAAGAGTTAATTAGTGTTTGTAATGAATATAGGTAGAATATCAAGGTCTGTTTATATCAGCGAACCAAATCCCTTAGATTTCCAAAAATCACAAATAACCTCCCGTCTCTTGACTTCATCACTTGAGAGAGCTAACATGTTGAAATAAAAGGAAAAAGCGAAAAAGCAGGGCACTACATTTTCCGCCCAATCTATACACCCTATTTTTTCCCGTTTCTTACTCTCTTTTGTGCTCGAAGTGATGAAGTCGGGAGCACCAGGGCAAACACACTATATACTTATTGCCCTCATATCAAGTCCAGAGCATTGCAAAATTAGCGGTCAAATGTAATAAATCTGTCATTACCGCCAAAGCGTGACTCCATTTTTTGTGCCTTTATCCCATTATCACATATTGCACATCGTACAACATATCATCTCTCTTACATTTTACACTTTTAACGGAAGTTCAGCGTAAAAAATGGCGTGAAGTGGCTATAAGTGGCTAATAAATAAGAAAAAAACAATAATGGAGG
>JAMOBJ010000010.1 GCA_039908095.1 Nitrospirae bacterium YQR-1 | reverse complement strand
GTGTGCCGAGGCGTTGACAAAAGGAACTAACTCCTTTCTGCTAAAGTGTATCGGGGTGGATTGTCCCTTTCTATACACAATAGGCGGTGATGATACAAGTCTGACGGCGGCTGATTTGGCAAAGTATCTGCACGACAACGGCTATGAGCTGACGGTAATTGGGCTGCCAAAAACGGTTGATAACGACATTGTGCCTATAGCCCAAACGCTGGGTGCTTACACGGCTGCCGAACATGGTGCTAATTTCTTTATGAATGTTGTGGCGGAGTCATCGGCAAACCCGCGTATGCTCATAGTGCACGAGGTTATGGGAAGAAACTGTGGATACCTGACGGCAAAAACCGCTGAAGTTTATCATGAAAAACTAAAACATCTGGACTTTCTGGACTCATTCGGCCTCTCAAGGGAAAGGTACGATGTTGATGCCGTTTTAATTCCTGAAGTGGAATACGATATGGATAAACTTGCTGATTATCTCAACAAGAAATTAACCGATAAAGACTGCGCAAACATATTCATATCCGAGGGAGCGGGAGCGGCCGGAATAGTTAAGGAACTTGAATCAAAGGGGCTTGAGGTACCAAGGGACGCCTTCGGACACGTTAAATTGGATAAGGTAAACGTAGGGCAGTGGCACGCTGATGCGCTGCTATCTAAGGCAAGCGCCGGTAAAACGCTTGTACAAAAAAGCGGCTACTACGCAAGGGCAGCACGTCCAATTCTTCAGGACCTGATGCTGATTAAGGCAATGACTGACCTTGCGGTAGAGATGGCCGGAAAGGGCACCCCGGGCATCGTCGGCCATGACGAGGAAAAGAGAGGCGTCTTACGCTGCATAGAGTTTACGCGTATAAAGGGCGGTAAACCGTTTAATGCAAAACTCGGCTGGTTTACAAATCTGCTGAAGGAAATCGGCCAACCCGATCTTAAGTAATACCAAGCGGCAGTCAGAAGTAAACACAGGCGGAAAGAAGAAAGTGACGGAGGCGTACTTTTGGGTACGCCCCGGAGCTTTTGACAAGGACAACGAAGTTAGACAAATGAATTAGAATTGGAATTATTTATACGAAAGTGCAGTAAAAAAATCTAAACTATGAGCTGCCTGCAGCCTTTCTCTTTCCCCGCCCTTCTATTCCGTTGTAGCCATAGTGTATTTCCACATCATCCAGATCGGCCTCCTTAAAAAGCGCTTTTACCTGCTCCATATTAAGGGGGTTATCATATGCCGCAGAGAGAAAGTCAAACGTATCCAGCACTGCCCACTCCTTTAACACATTCTCGCTGAGATTGAACACTCCCCGGTAATCCGCCATACTAAAGATAATACTTAGCTTTCTGCTGCTTATTCCGGTAATCTTATGAAAAAGGCCTGTTATCGGATACAGAAAATTCACGTATTTCTCACATAACTTATAGAGCTTCTCAGGTGGGAGTTTTGTAGTAAATGGCCGGATATAATACTTCGTCATAAGGAGGTCTTTGTACCATTTGTCAAATTTGCAATAAATGTCAATAGTAAGCCTTCCACCCGGTTTTAAACATGGCGGCAAGGACAGAAATGCCTTTTTCACATCCGGTGTGTGCTGAAGCACTCCAATGCACAATAATTTGTCAAAGAAACCCCTCTTAACGGGCAGATTGTAAATATCTCCCTGCACTATAAGAAGGTTTTCATTATCACCGTGAGAGGCGTAATTAGCCTCAACTGCATTACTGTAGTCAAGCGAAACGATAAATGCACCGGTTTGAAGTGCAATTTCGGTATATCTTCCGGCTCCTGAGCCAATTTCAAGCATAGTCTCGTTCTGAAGGTTTCTGCCCCACTTTGTCTCATTAAAAAATCTATCCTCTGTAATCTTCAGCCCTGTGTATGAATCCAGAAGAGTTCTCGGATGCCTATTCCACTCAAAACCAAAACTTGCAGCGTAGTTGTCAATTGGGACAAAGCGGGGAATATATTTGATTATCGGATATGAAGCACCACAGTTGCGGCATTGAAGCATACCCTCTTTAACTTTATCATCATTGACCTCATCTGTCTTCTGTATAACCAAACCACCCAGGCACCCAGGGCAGCGTAAATATTCTAAATGAGCTTTTCTCATCCGATTGTCCCCTCCGCTTTTGTCATCTCTCTAAAAACCACCACTACTGCTCTTTTTTTATTGAAAGGTCTCTTGTAAAATCCACGCATCGCATATCTTTACCGCTTATGGAAAACTTCTTGTTACAGTGCTCCCGCCATGCACACACTACACATATGGTTTGCTCTTGTGCCATTCTCTCAGTCCTCTGCTATTTTTACCTTATTATATCTAAAGCCGATACAAATAAAAAAGGGGGAAAGCATAACCTTCCCCCCTTTCAACAATATAACAGTTAAACCGTATTACGCAGTGGTTGAAGCTGTTTTACCGGTCTTTTTCTTAAGTGCAGCCTGTGCCGCCGCAAGTCTTGCCAGCGGTAACCTGAAAGGTGAGCAGCTTACATAGTCCATTCCTACGTTAAAGCAAAACTCCACTGATCTTGCCTCTCCGCCGTGCTCTCCACAGATACCTACTTTGAGTTTAGGCTTAGTGGAACGCCCCTTTTCAATACCCATTTTTACGAGCTGGCCAACTCCGCCGATGTCTATGGTTACGAAAGGATCATCAGGAAGTACCTTCTTCTCTACATAAAATGGTAAAAACCTTCCGGCGTCGTCACGGCTTAAGCCAAAGGTGGTCTGTGTAAGGTCGTTGGTACCAAATGAGAAGAAATCTGCATCCTCAGCTATTTTATCGGCTACAATCGCTGCACGCGGAAGCTCAATCATTGTTCCGATTAAGTACTCCACATTCACTTTTGCCTTTTCCATAACCGACTCGCAGGTCTTTATGGTCATCTCTTTAAGTTTCTTAAACTCCTCAGGAACCGCTACCAGAGGGATCATTATCTCAGGTATTACTTCCTGGCCCTCTTTCTTAAGATCGCAGGCGGCTTCCATAATTGCCTGTACCTGAATTTCATACATTTCAGGATAAGTTACGCCAAGTCTGCAACCCCTGTGTCCGAGCATCGGGTTGAACTCGTGAAGTGCCTCGTTTCTTTCATTAAGTTTTGCTGCTGATACTCCCATCTCCTTAGCAAGTCCGTCAATCTCTTTCTTTGTGTGTGGGAGAAACTCATGGAGGGGTGGATCCAAAAGTCTTATTGTAACCGGTTTGCCCTTCATGACTTTAAAGATTCCCTTGAAGTCTTTCTTCTGCATTGGGAGAATTTTCTTCAGTGCTTTACGTCTGCCTTCCTCGTCATCGGCAAGAATCATCTCTCGCACTGCCTTGATTCTGTCTTCTTCAAAGAACATATGTTCTGTTCTGCAAAGGCCGATTCCTTCCGCTCCAAACTTAAGTGCAACTTCCGCATCATGAGGAGTGTCGGCATTGGCTCTTACACCCATCGTTCTGCACTCATCCACCCAGGTCATAAACTTTGCGAAGTCGCCGGTTATTGCAGGCTCGATGAGTTTGGTTTCACCGATAATGATATCACCGGTTGAACCGTTTATAGTCAACATGTCACCCTCTTTTAAGCTGTTGCCTTTTACGTTGAGGGTCTTTTTCTTAGAGTCTATTACGAGGTCGCCGCAACCGGCTACACAGGGTTTCCCCATACCTCTTGCAACAACAGCAGCGTGCGAGGTCATACCGCCGCGGGCTGTCAGAATTCCCTGGGCTGCGTGCATTCCACCAATATCCTCGGGGGAGGTCTCAAGTCTGACAAGTATAACTTTCTCTTTCTTCTCCGCCCAATCCTCTGCGTCCTTTGCTGTAAACACTATCTTTCCTACGGCTGCTCCAGGTGAGGCCGGTAGTCCCTTGGCTACCTTGTTAAGTTTTGCCTTAGGGTCTATCATCGGGTGTAAGAACTGGTCAAGCTGCGGAGGCTCTACTCTTAAAACCGCCGTCTCTTTGCTTATCTTTTTCTCATCCACTAAGTCCATGGCTATTTTTAAAGCCGCCGCCGCCGTTCTCTTACCTACTCTAACCTGAAGCATGAAGAGCTTTTTCTCTTCAATCGTAAACTCCAGATCGAGCATGTCATTGTAGTGAAGCTCCAGTTTTTTATAGATATCCATGAGGTGGTTGTACGCTTCCGGCATGTCTTTCTTAAGATCCTCAACAGGCATAGGGGTACGAATACCAGCCACAACGTCCTCGCCCTGGGCGTTAATCAAACATTCGCCGTAGAACTTGTTCTCACCGGTGGAAGGGTTTCTGGTAAACGCAACACCTGTTCCAGATGTGTCACCCATGTTGCCAAACACCATAGTGCATATGTTTACAGCAGTACCGAGGTCATCGGGAATTCCATTGAGTTTTCTGTAGGTCTTAGCACGCTCTCCGTTCCATGAGTTAAACACTGCGTCAATGGCAGCCTTCAACTGGTCCATGGAATCCTGTGGAAAGTCCTGTTTGGTTTCCTTTTTGTAAAGGGCCTTAAACTTAACTACCAAGTCTTTTAACTGCTCTACGTTTAGGTCTGCATCGTACTTTACTTTTGACTTGTCTTTTACCTCATCCAGAACGTGCTCAAACTTCATTCTGTCAACGCCCATAACTATTGAAGCAAACATGGTGATAAAACGTCTGTAAGCGTCGTAAGCGAATTTTTCATTACCTGATCTTGCGATAATACCTTTGATAGTAGCATCGGTAAGACCGAGGTTTAAAACTGTGTCCATCATACCCGGCATAGAAAACTTAGCGCCCGAGCGCACTGATACCAGAAGGGGCCTGTCAGGATCACCGAACTTCAGGTTCATGATTGCCTCAACCTTTTTAAGGTCTTCCATCGCCTGATCCCACATGCCATCCGGATACTTTGCGCCGTTTACGAAATACTCATTACAAGCCTCCGTGGTAATTGTAAAACCTGGGGGCACAGGAATCCCGAGCTTGGTCATCTCGGAAAGACCGGCTCCCTTACCGCCGAGAAGGTCCTTCATTGTACCGTCTCCGTCAGCCTTACCATCTCCAAAAAAATAAACCCACTTCTTTGACATACACTTCTCCTCCTACTTATTTTTGGTATTGATTATTAATAACTTAGCTCTCACATCCAAACGGCACATTATAATATATCTTTACAACAAGTTTCAATATGTTTTTTATTTATAAAAAGTTTTTTCAACATTTTTTTATTTTTTTTCAATTCAGGGTCTCAACCAGGTTGCAGTCAAAAGAGTAACGAGGCTGCTGGGAGAAAGCGGCGCCTCCCCTTACAGGGGATTCCCCTTTAGAGGAGAGCACGCCCCGGAGCTTTAGATGAAGCCAACAAAGTTAATCGAATGAATGCAACCTGGTACTACATAAAAAATAATGATGATATTTTGACAATTCTACTGCTGTTTATATACAATACCGCTCTATGGGTTATAAAGACAAGCTGTTGGGGCGTCGACAAACGGCAAGTCAGGAGACTTTGGATCTCCCATCTGGAGGTTCGAATCCTCCCGCCCCAGCCATATTATCCGGCAGGGCTGCCGGTGGGAAGCTGCCCAGGGTGGTTAGTACAGAACACTTTAGCACATAATTATTAAGGAATTACCTTAAATAGAGGAGAGCGGCATGTTAAAAGAGATAAAAATAATTACCGGTAACTCTAACCGCCGGTTGTCTGAGGAAGTTGCGGAGTTCCTGAGAGTCGGGCTTACCGACACCATAGTTAAAACATTCGGGGATGGCGAGATTTCCGTTCAGGTCAATGAAAATGTCCGGGGCCATGATGTTTTTGTTATTCAATCAATGTGTAATCCGGTTAATAATAATTTAATGGAACTGCTTCTTATTGTTGACGCTTTAAAGAGAGCCTCAGCCGGCAGAATAACCGCAGTAATTCCATACTTCGGCTATGCCCGGCAGGACAGGAAGGTGCAGCCGCGGGTACCGATTTCATCTAAACTAGTAGCTGATTTAATCACTGTCGCAGGCTGCCACAGAGTTCTGACTATTGATCTACACGCCGGCCAGATACAGGGATTTTTTAATATTCCTGTTGACCACCTCTACGCTACTCCCGTGCTCCTTAATTATATAAAAGAACATCTTCCGGTTAAAAACCTTGTAATCGTATCGCCCGATGCCGGAGGGGTTGAAAGGGCACGGTCTTTTGCAAGACGCCTTAAGTGCTCACTTGCCATTATTGACAAACGCCGTGAAAATGCCAACGAATGCACTGCAGAAAATGTTATTGGAGAGGTGCAGGGAAAAGACGTTCTAATACTGGACGATATGATTGATACCGCAGGCACCACTGTACAGGCGGCCAGCATTCTAAAATTCAACGGAGCCATCAACGTCTATGCCGCATGTTCCCATGCCGTTCTCTCCGGCCCAGCTATTGAGAGAATCAGCAATTCCGTGATTGAACAGGTCATTACAACAAACACTATCCCCACCTACGGTAAGGATGCTATGTGCCCAAAACTGGTAGTCCTCTCAATTGCCGCTCTCATGGGTGAGGCGATAAGGAGAATATATGAAGAGTCGTCTATCAGTTCACTTTTTGTCAAATAGAGATAAAAGCCGGGGTTTTAAATACTCCGGGTTAAATAAGAGGAGGATGTATGGAAAGAGTTAATTTAGCCGCACAAAAGAGAGAGAGTGTAGGCAAGGGGGCTGCACGAACACATCGCAGAGATGGAATAATTCCCGCCATTATGTATAGAAAGGGACAATCCACCCCGATACACTTTAGCAGAAAGGAGTTAGTTCCTTTTGTCAACGCCTCGGCACACGAACAGATTTTGGTGAACCTCAATTTTGCAGACGGCACTACGGCTGTTGCCATTATGAAAGAACATCAGGTGGAACCGCTTACCGGAGAGCTGCTTCATGTGGATTTTCAGGAAATATCCCTGCAGGAAACTGTAAGGGTTAGTGTTGCCGTGATTTTAAAGGGAACCCCTATTGGTGTTAAGCGAGACGGAGGACTTCTTCAGACAGGCATAAGGGAGATAACAATAGAAAGTCTGCCTGATGATATTCCTGCACACATTGAACTCGATGTTACAAGACTTGAGCTGGGAGATTCCCTGCATGTTGCGGATATTAAAGCTGGAGAGAAAATAAAGGTTCTGACTGACCCAGGGGAGTCGCTCTGCACTGTATCGGCAACAGCGTTGCTTGAGTCTGCCCAGGCAGGGGAGACCACAACAACAAAAGAACCTGAGATAATTAAAAAGGGCAAGCAGGAAGGTAAGGAGAAATAACCTTGTGGCTGCTCACTGGATTGGGAAATCCTGGTTGTAAGTACAAAAAGACCCGGCATAATGTCGGCTTTACTGTGATAGATGAGCTGGTTTTGCGTTTTAATGTTGATATGAAAGGCGGTCGAGAGCACGGCAGGGCGCCTGTTATTACCGGCAAATGCCAGATAGCGGGGCAGGAGATTTGCCTTATAAAGCCCCTTACTTTTATGAATTTATCAGGTACTGCCGTTGGCAGGCTGGTAAGAATGGATCCAGATAAGACCATCGTTATTCAAGATGATGTTGATATGCCTGCCGGTAAGTTAAAGATAAAATATGGGGGGGGCTCCGGGGGCCATAAAGGGGTTGCTTCCATAATTGAACATGCCGGAACAAATAATTTTTACAGAGTAAAGATAGGCATTGGGAAAGATCCCCACATTGCAGTTGAGGACTATGTACTGAGTAAGTTTACTCCTAAAGAGTTTCCTCTGATAGTTGATGCCGTCTCTGAGGCTGTAGCAGCTATTGAGTGCATAATCGCAGAGGGACCTCAAAAAGCTATGAATATTTATAATATCAGAGGAGGACAGCCTGATGGCGGCAATTGAAAAAAAGACATATTATTTTGAAAGACCAGGAAAAGAAAACTCTGATGATTGTCTGAGATTATCTGTAGATGCTGCGGCGCAAATGGACATCAAGCATGTGGTTGTAGCCACAACAGGCGGTGATACAGGGCTTTTATTTTCTGAAGCTTTTCAGGGAAAAGATATAAACCTGGTTGCAGTTACACATAGCCATGGCTTTAAGGAGGCTAATACTTTTGAAATACCGCCGGATGTTGCGGTAAAGATACGGCAAAACGGAGCTGTTGTTTATACCGGAACTATGGTAACACATTCGCTGGAGAGTGCCTTTTCCCAGAAATTTAACGGCCTTTATCCGACATTGATAGTGGCACAAACTCTGAGACGCTTTGGGGAAGGCTCTAAGGTGTGCTGTGAAATTGTTATGATGGCAGCAGATGCAGGGCTTATTCCTGAGGGGGTTGAAGTGTTGGCGGTAGCCGGCACAGGCAGAGGGGCGGATACGGTTTTGATTATACGCAGTGCTGCCTCCAAAAGATTTTTCGATTTGAAAATTCTTGAAATTATTGCTAAACCGAGACTATAACTCTTTTTTTAACGATAAAACCTTTGGGCTGTATAACAGATAACTTGTGTTGTACATGATTACTTAATAAGCAGTTTTAAAATCAGGGCAAATCCGGCCAACTGGCCAATCCAAAACAGAAACATCCATTTAATGTTTTCTTTGCTCGCTCTTTCAATTCTTAACTCTGTTTCTGTCTTATATAGCTCCATTTTATTCTCAAGCGCAGCTATGGATGTGTCCATTTTATTCTCAAGCGCAGTTATGGATGTGTCTATTTTATTCTCAAGCGCAGCTATGGATTTCTCCATTTTGTTCTCAAGCGCAGTTATGGATGTGTCTATTTTATTCTCAAGCGCAGTTATGGATGTGTCTATTTTATTCTCAAGCGCAGTTATGGATGTGTCTATTTTATTCTCAAGCGCAGCTATGGATTTCTCCATTTTGTTCTCAAGCTCAATTTTTATGGTTTCCATTTTGTTCTCAAGCTCAATTTTTATGGTCTCCATTTTGTTCTCAAGCTCAATTTTTATGGTTTCCATTTTGCCGTCAAGCCTTGTAATATCAGTCTTTGTAGCAAGTTCCCTGGTGAGTTCATCTCGAAGCTCAAGTTTGCTCTGTAGAGAAACGACATCTATTACGGACTCTACAGCCCGAACAAATTCTCTAGAACCGGCTTTGCCGGCATGTTCCTCTAATATGTCATATACCTCAACAGGTAAAGTAACTGCCATAGTACTCTCAGTGTAGCAAATAGTAGTTATCTTTGTAAAGTGGTATTCTATATTTTTTAATTTTATCAGAGGAAATAGTAAAAGAGGGCTGTGAAGAAAAAATCGAAAAATATGACTAAAAAAATCGAGGATACAACAGAGGCGGTAGTTCTGAGGCCGACCTCCTCGGCACTTCCCTCTACTTTAAAACCGTGGTAAGCACCAACTATGGTTATTACAACACCAAAAGCCCATGCTTTCATAAGGCCTGTGAAAAAATCCTTTAATTGAAGGGCATTTAGCGTCTGGTCTATATAAAGCCCTGAATTAAGTTCAAGCTCGGTAATGGCAACACAAAACCCGCCAAATATCGCATTTGCATCAAAAATAGCAGTCAGCACCGGCTGCATAATCATAAGAGCTATAAGCTTGGGCACTACCAGAAACCGTATAGGATTAATCCCCATACTTATAAGCGCATCTACCTCCTCCGCCGCCTTCATTGAGCCAATCTCGGCTGCAAAAGCTGACCCGCTTCTGCCGGCTACTATTATCGCACCCAGTATCGGCCCCAGCTCCCTTGTCACAGATACACCAACAAGGTTTGCAACATAAATAAGCGCTCCAAACTTTTTTAACTGATACGCCGCCTGCAAAGCTAGTATCACCCCTACAAAAAAAGATATTATCAACACCGTGGGAACCGAATTGTAACCCACCTTCACTATCTCCGACACTGTTGCCCGTACTCGTACCGGTTTACCCTTAAACGGTGAGACCAGACACCAATAAAACACCCCATTAACCAGCACAGAAACATCATGAACCACTTCACGCACAGAGAAGGCTTTCCCTCCCACTACCGCCAAAAACTTTCTAAGCGCCAACCGCACTGTCCAAATCCGTATAAATGTCAAAAATCAGGTCAAGCTTTGAAAATTGAAAAATTTTAACGACACTTACTGAAACATACACAAAGCGCAACTTGCCACCATACAGAGACATCTCCTTTAACGCCTCTACAAACGTGGCTACCCCTGAGCTGTCTGTCTCTGTAACATCTCTCAAATTGACCACAATTATGCCGGTTTTTCTCTTTATAAGAGAAATCATTGTCTCCCTTAATACAGGGGAAGTGTAGAGGTCTATTTTACCGGACACATTTAATATAACAGCCTGCCCCTTTATTTCTATGTCTGTTTTCATAACATATCTTTAAGTAAAAGGTTAATGTTTTGCATAGTTCAAACGGAACACTCGTTGGCATTGAAATAAGCAGTGGACATAGCCTTTAACGATAGATTAAATTTCATACTTTCTTCCACACTCCCTTGTCTTAGCGGTATTTAGTTTTTCCTGTCTAATACCAAGTTGCATTCAATCGTCTAACTTCTTGGCTTCGTCGAAAGCTCCCTGACGTACCCAAAAGTACGCCTCCGCCGCTTTCTCCCAGCCGCCTGCGTTTACTTCTGACTGTAACTTGGTCTAAGTCTTCTGACGTAGTCAGGGTTACCTCTATAATAATCCACCTGTCTCTTAAAATCAATAGCTCAATACTACATCCTCAGGTTTGTCAGTCTTTAGTAATTCTGATATTTTTTTCTTGACTTTTCAAACTCCAGAAGTTTTATTTTAATATAAATTCCCTCGGAGTAACCTCCCAGTTTGCCGTCTGAGGCTATAACCCTGTGGCAGGGGATTACTATCGGAAACGGATTAACACTCATGGCCTGCCCCACCGCCCTGGCCCCGCCGGGCTTGCCAACTCTTAACGCTAATTCCTTATACGTTACAACCTCACCAAACGGTACTTTTAAAAGCTCCTCATACACCGACTTTCTAAATGGTGTAATCCCTGAGACATGTACCAACCCCGGCGTAAATTCTTTTCTCAGGCCATGAAAATAATCTTTAAGTTCTGAAATAACCGCTGAACCGCTTTCTCTATATATAACCCCTTCAGGTTCTGTAAATGTAATCTCTCCAATCACCCCGTCAGAAAAAATACAAAAGACCCTCCCTAATTGAGTGGTTATGAAATCATAATAATGTTTGTAATTCTTTTGCATTTGAAATGTGCAGGGTGTTTTAATCAAAATGCTTTTTCATTTCATTTATTTATAGCCTGATTTTAACGAGTGCAGCAAAAGGATGTCAAGGTATTGTAATGTGGATATAATGCATTTGTTATTGGGTGCAACAGGCCGTCATACCAAGCTGCAATCAACGGTAAAAAAGAGATATTAGAGGCGGCCGTGCATTCGACTCCTTGACGTTGTTGGTTTTAACTCTGTACAATAGGCACAAATAAAAAAATGATATATAAATATAATGTATTATAGTAGTTCTCTGTTATATGAGTTTCTTAACTTTAAGAATGCGGGGAGTCATCAGCAGGAAATGGACGCAGCAATGACAACTATAGCATGGATTGCATGTGGTTTACAGCTGTTGTGAATTAGTTGTTTAAAGATAATGACTACAGCTAAACTAAGGATGAATTAAATATGCGAGGTGTTGATACTACTGTAGTAAGAAACATTGATGGTTGGTATGAATTCAGGATAGAAAGATGATGCCGGTGAGGACAGCCTGATGGGTAAAGTGATTTTAGGCATTTCGGCGTTTTACCACGACTCCGCCGCCGCCCTTTTAAATGACGGACGCATTGTAGCGGCAGTGCATGAGGAGCGTTTTACCAGAAAAAAGCATGACCCTTCTTTTCCCAAAAATGCTGTTGAATTTTGTCTGAAATACGGCGGATTTGATATATCCGATATTGACATTGTTATCTTTTACGATAAACCTTTATTAAAATTTGAGAGGCTCCTTGAGACCTATTATAACTTTGCACCAAAGGGATTACATTCTTTTATTGCGGCAATTCCTGTTTGGCTTAAAGAAAAACTGTTTCTAAGGAAACTCCTGACTGAGGAGCTTTCAAAAATCGGCAGGATAAACAAAGGAAAGCCGCATATTCTGTTTTCAGAGCATCATTTGTCTCACAGTGCTTCTGCATTTTACCCTTGTCCTTTTTCAGAGGCGGCCATCTTAACTGTTGACGGTGTGGGTGAATGGGCTACAGCTACTATATCTCACGGCACAGACAATAAGATAACTATGCTTAGGGAGATGAAATTTCCCCATTCCGTCGGGCTTCTTTACTCTGCTTTTACTTATTTTCTGGGTTTTAAGGTAAATTCCGGTGAATATAAACTGATGGGTCTTGCCCCATATGGTAATAAAGGAAGCCGGCAGGTCAGCCGGTTTAAAGACATTATCTGTAAGACACTGATTGATGTTAAAGAGGATGGTTCGATATTTTTGAATCAGGATTATTTTGATTACGCAACCGGCCTTGCCATGGTTAACGATGATGAGTGGGCTGAATTGTTTGGTTTCAAACGCAGGGATTCGGAAGATGAGTTGATTCAGTGCCACGGAGATATGGCTCTTGCCATACAGGAAGTAACTGAGGATATCATAATAAAAATGGCTGGGACGGCAAGGGAGCTGACCGGCTCAAAAAACCTATGCATGGCCGGAGGTGTGGCGCTAAATTGTGTGTCCAACTCTAAGCTTCTGCGTGAAAAAGTGTTTGACAATGTCTGGATACAGCCTGCTGCAGGGGATGCAGGCGGCGCTCTTGGGGCCGCTTATGCCGCTCACTTTATGTATGACGGGCAGAGCCGCACTGCCGCCGTGGAGATGGACTCAATGCAGGGGGCATACCTGGGCCCTGAGTTTAGTGAATTGGATATTAAACTCACCGGCCGGAAATACAAAGCTCCATATACGTTTTACGAGGATTTTGATAATCTCTGTGAACAGGCGGCTTCCGCCCTCTCTGATGGTAAGGTGTTGGGGTGGTTTCAGGGGCGAATGGAGTGGGGACCGCGGGCACTGGGTAACCGCAGCATCGTTGCAGACCCCAGAGACAGAGAGATGCAAAAGAGGCTTAACCTTAAGATTAAATACAGGGAAGGGTTCAGACCCTTTGCCCCGAGCATTTTATATGAGGATTTATCTCAGTACTTTGAAATAGAAATCCCTTCCCCTTATATGCTCTTTGTTGCCGATGTTGTTAAAAACCGGCAAATTCCCCTGCCTGAGGGCTATGAAAACTTATCTGTCAGAGATAAACTCTATTTTATCCGCTCCGATATCCCTGGTGTCACTCATCTGGACTACTCGGCAAGACTTCAAACCGTTCACAAGGAGACTAACCCGCAGTACTACGCTTTAATAAAGAAGTTTAAGGAAAAGACCGGCTATTCACTGCTTGTCAATACAAGTTTTAACGTCCGGGGAGAGCCCATTGTGTGCAGCCCTGAGGACGCCTACAGGTGTTTTATGAGAACCGATATGGATTGTCTTGTGATTGGTAATTTTTTGTTTAATAAGACGGAGCAGCCGGCATTGGCGGAGAAGGAAAACTGGAAAGAAGAATTTGTTTTAGATTAGAAAGTGTATATATAATTATCTTATAAGGAGAAACTTATGGGAATTTTAAAGGAACTTTGGGATTTTTTGAAGGAAAGAAAGAAGTTTTGGCTCATGCCGATAATAATTGTACTGCTTCTTATTAGTTTGTTAATAGTGTTTGCAGGCGGCTCGGCTGTGGCTCCTTTTATCTATACACTGTTTTAGAAAGATGAAAGATAAAAACGAGATATTAAAAACAATAGATGTTTTGGCGCTGGCATCCCTGGTGGCTTTTATGGTATTTAAAAAACCGCCGTTGCTGTGGCTGGCGCTGTTTTTTATTGCCGTAAATGTATTGGAATTAAAGCTCGGCGGGAAAATAGCGGAGCTATGGCTGAAATTTGCCCACCTTATCGGTACATTTAACAGCAAAATTCTCCTGTCTCTGATATTTTTTGTGTTTTTGTACCCGCTTAGCATCCTGTACAGGGCTTTCAACAAAGAGTCAACCGGTGATTTTAGAAACAGAAATAGAATTTCACAGTTTGACCCAGTCAACAAATCATACGATAAAGCCTCTTTTGAGAAGCAATGGTAGATGAAAGTTTACAATAACGGCACACTAAATAAGGGCGGACTTACTGAATATGCTCAATAAAAAAAGTTTAAAGAGCTTATTTGCCACTTTTGCCGGCGCTTATTTCAGAGTTTTTAAAAATTCCGTATTAAACAATACTTTAACTGTATTTCTGTACCATGACGTATCCAATACTCCATCAGAATTCAGCCGGTTATATAATCTCAATGTTTTCCCCGATCTGTTTGAATTCCAAATCAAATATATAAAAGAATGCTTTAATGTTATCTCACCTCAGCAATTAATAAGCGGCAGTGTCCCACCTCGTGCCGCTATGGTTACTTTTGATGACGGGCTAAAAGGGATTTTTTCAAATGCCGTAGAAATACTGAATAAAAATGAGGTGCCCGCTGTGATTTTTCTTAACATGGAACCTATCTCCGGTGAAATATTCTACTCCGGCCTCATAACATGGCTATGCGAGAAGGAAAATACCTTTGCAGAACACTTATTAGGTTCCACAGGAAAGGAACATATCTCTAAACCGTACTTTCTTCATTGCACAAGGGAAATTGTAAACTCATGGATAAAGCAAAGCGGCAGGGATTTTAAAAATGATGTTTATCGTTTTACCGGCCCATTTGCTTCCGAGGACGATCTTCTGAGAGCTTCGGAAAGCCCATACATTTATTACGCAAACCACCTGTATAACCATGATGTTGCTCTGAGTCTTTCTGATGATGAGCTAAAAGCATCATATATGCAGAATATGGAAAAATTGAAATGTTATAAAAACTATACTAACCTCTTTGCTTTCCCTTTTGGCCAGCCGGAGACGACTTTTTCTGAAAAACAGATTGAAATTATTCTTTCCATGGGCGCCGATAAAGTGTTTTCCTCATTACCAAACCTCAACTACTCCGTACATAGTCCGTACTTACACAGAATTGCACTTACGGATTTTAACAACACAAGATTAAAAATCCTGTATCAGGTTTTCTATAATGAAATGAAGGTAAATTATATTTTTAAATCATTAAAAAAGCTATTTTCAGGCAAACTGTGAAAGAGGCGGAGTCACTTTTAAAAAATATTAAACGCTACACAGCAAGTAATATATTTCAGAGGGCTTGCGGAATTATTAACACATTCATAAAGCCAAAGCTGCTCTCTCCTGAGCTCTATGGGTTGTGGAATCTCCTCTCTATTGTTATCACCTATGCCTCCAATGTCCACCTTGGCTCAAGAAACGCTTTGTTTTACCTTTTACCTTACCACCTCTCAAGAAACGAAACTAATGATGTAAATAATGTGAAATCCTCAGCCTTCTACGGCTCTCTGTATCTGACCCTCATTATTACCGCAGGGCTTTTTGTTTATAGTTTTTGGGGTAACTTAAATAAAATTCAACAGAGCGGCCTTATCTCAGTAGGAATAATAATTATTCTGAACTGTGTTTTTGACTACCACTACAATGAAATCAGCGGTTATAAAAACTTTAAACTAATTAGTTACGTAAACTATAAGCGTGCCATTGTCTCCGTAGTTTTAAATTTTATTTTAATATATTTTTTCGGTATATACGGCATTTACCTTTCCACGTTGTTTACGGTGTTGATTATGGTGGTTTACATGTACAGGGAGTCGCCGATTATATTAAAAGAACCTTTTAAAATAGACGTTTATTACGCACTGACCAAAAAAGGACTGCCCATATTAATTTATAACGTGTCAAATGATCTCATAAGCACTGTTGATAAAATCATTATTGCATATTTTCTGGGCACAAAGGAGCTTGGCCACTATGCAATAACAGGGTTGGTGTTTAACTTTCTGATGCAGATACCCGGTGATGCAAGAGACGTCATTGAAATTAGTCTTATGGAAAACTTAACAACCGGCAATCGTGAGGAAACTTTAAATAAGTATTTTTTCCAACCACTTTATTACACGTCACACATTATGCCGTTTATAATAGGACCTGCCTTTTTTTTGATTAAACCGTTTATCGAACTACTGCTTCCTAAGTACATAAATGGAATAGCTCCGACACAGATTGTCACCATAGGGTGTTATTTCTATGCACTGGCCTTTGTTGCCCGTGGTATGGTTATTTCAAATAATAAGCAATTTTCCGCCGCTATTGTCATCACTGCAGTGCTCTTATTTAATGCCTGCGCCGCCGTGTTTTTTATTTTAAAGGGTTATGGCACGGTTGGTGTTGCCTTTGGAAGTTCTTTCTCTTTTTTTATACTGTTTATATCGCTGTTTATCTTTGTTCAGCGTTTTAACAGGGAGATTTCTTTATTGCTATGGGTAAAGAAAACGAAAGATATTTTCATTATTTTTTTTGTTATGGGTTGTGTTGTTGCTGCACTTGTTTTTGCCACTTCAAATCTTACTGTGAACAAACATATCGGTGCTCTTCTGTCAACTGTGGTTTTTTGTTTGATTATGTATGCAGTGTCAGCGTACCTAAATCCTGGTTTTCTGCATTTCAGATTAAAAAAGATATTCAAACTAAAAAAAGGATGATCCTGTGCAATTTAAAACATCAATAATAATTCCGACATATAACAGGCCGGATGATTTAAGAAACTGTATAGAGTCGCTTTTAAAACAAACTGTGCCGCCCTCTGAGATAATAATCGTTGATGACGGCAATCTTACAGAGCCGCCTTTAAAAACTAAATGTGAGGAGCTGGCAATACAATATGTTTACTATAAAAAAGATACGCCGGGCCTTACCGCCTCAAGAAACAAGGGTATCGGGATGTCAACCGGAGATATTATCTTTTTTCTTGACGATGACGTTGTGCTCTTGCCGGATTATATTGAAGAGATTCTGAAAATATACGAGAGCACTGGAAACGTTGGAGGCGTGGGTGGTGCAATTGCAAACCATAAAAAGCTCGGTTTTGTCCAAAAGTTAAGGAAAATAATGGAAATTCCTTTTATGGTCTCAGGCCTCAGGGAGGGAAAAGTACTGCCCTCCGGTTTTTGTACAAGTTTCGGCACAACACCGTTTGAAATTAAACAAGTTACAGAGGTTGATTTCCTCTCCGGTGGTGTCTGTTCTTTCAAAAAAGAAGTCTTTAACTCATTTGCATTCGATTCCAAACATTTTCTTAACTATGGACTTGGTGAGGACAAGGATTTCTCCTACAGGGTATCAAAGGCTTTCAAACTGATATACACCCCCCATGCAAGGCTTTACCATTACGAATCCCCTAAGATGAGACCCAACGACTTTAAAGAGGGTTTCATGTTTGTTGTCTTTACACACTATTTTTTTGAAACACACGTTAAGAAACATTTCATTCAATGGGTATTTTTTTATTATGCTTTTTTGGGGTATGTACTTTTACGGATGTTTGTCTGTGCAGTCTCTCCAAAAAAGGACAATATTGATAAATTAAAAGGGCTGCTTAGTGCTCTTTTTGAAGTTACATTTAAAGGCACAAAAGTTGTTCAATAAATAAATGATACGCGCTCTGGTACTTGATGGTTGTATAAACAGTGCACTTGCTGTTACAAGAAGCCTCTCCATGCATGGAGTCAGTGTTACATGCGGCGCTGAATCCGTCCTTTGTAAAACACTGTATTCAAAACACACAAGCCGGAAACTTGTTTACACATCACCGGAGCGCTGTCTTTCCGGGTTTATAAGGGATATAAAAAAAGAACTAATCTCTTTACATTACGATGCTGTGTTTGCCGTAAGTGATAAGACGGTGTTAGCCTTGTCACTTAAAAGAAATGAATTGGAGCAAATGGCCGGCCTTGCAATTGCGCCGCATGAACCATATATGAAAGCCCTTAATAAAGTTGACACAATAACAGCGGCACAAACACTTGCAATACCGGTTCCAAAGACTTTTTTCCCTGAAACAATACAAGATTTGAAACTCATAGAAAATGAAATCTTCTACCCTCTCGTAATAAAACCCAGACAAAGTGAATATCCGGCAGGCGACAGAATTGTAAGCGGAGGGGCTCCCACGTATGCCGCAAACTCCGTGCAACTCCATGAAACATTTCGAAACTACAACTCACAACTACCCCTTCCAATGGTACAGGAGTATATTCCGGGACAGGGCAGGGGTGTTTTTGCTCTTTTTAACAAAGACGGTAAATGTGCTGCATACTTTGCCCACAAACGTCTCAGAGACATCCGTCCCACCGGAGGCGGCAGCAGTTACAGGGAAAGCGCAGAGCTGGATGAAACCCTTAAATATTATACCGAAAAACTGTTGAACCACATACACTGGGAGGGGGTGGCTATGGTGGAGTTCAGAGAAGACAAAAGAGACGGCTCATTCAAACTAATGGAGATAAACGGGCGGCTCTGGAACTCCCTTGCCCTTGCTGTAGCCTCAGGGGTGGATTTTCCCTATTTATTATTCAAACTGTGCTCAGGAGATGATGTGCCCCCTGTATATACATATCAAAAGGGATTAAAATGCCGTTGGATTATGGGCGATATCAGACACATTATCGAGGTGTTTCGGGGCAGGCCACAAGGCTATACCGGAGATTTCCCGAAACTTTTACCGGCTATCGGTAATGTGGTTTTCGATTTTTTCAGAGAAAAATCTTATTACGATGTGTTGTCAATGTCTGACCCCGGCCCGTTTGCGGCAGAGTGCATTGCCTTTATTGCAACACCTATAAGGAAAAAAATTACCCGTTTATTGCAGGGCAAATGCATTGACGGGAATTTCTAATTGCAATTTTTATTGGCACATAACTGTTTTTTGACAGTGTATAGTGCAAAATGTTCATGATTTAAGGAAATTTTTTCTGATGGTTTAAGCCCTGACATCAGACTATTTCTTATAATACCTTGTTTTACAATCTTTGGCACATTATTTGCATATTAAGTTGCTAAGAGATATATATAACTATGAATGAATACGAAAAACTAATACACCGCAATAAGCGGGAGTTGTCCAACTTCAAAGGCAACCTGTTGAACACTGTTGCCGGCAAGACGGCAAAGTCAATCATGGTAACAAGTGCTATGAACGGTGAGGGCAAAACGACAACAGCGTTAAGTATAGCTCATACTTTGGCAAATGAGGCGAAGGACAGGGTTTATCTTGCCGACGGCTCGTGGAATGCTCCAAGGTTAGATAAACTCTTTAACGTGGTGGAAAACCCGGGAATATCGGACTATCTTCAGGATGAGGCTGATTCAGAGATGATAGTCAGGCAAACTAAGACGGAAAATCTCTTTGTAATTCCGTTTGGCAAAAAAGCAGCCACTGTTACAGAGATTTTAAAACCTCTAAAATTGAAAGAAAAACTTGATACGTTAAAGAATCGCTGCGATTATTTGATTTTTGACGCTACATCAGTAATGGGCTCATCTGACATTGCAGTGCTCTCCAGTTTTTTTGACGGTGTGATAATGGTGATTGAGTGTGAAAAAACCAAATGGCAGGTGGTGGATTTAGCTAAAAGCAAACTGGAATCGGCAGATGCAAAGCTCATAGGAGCTGTTATGAATAAAAGAAAATTTTATATTCCTAAGTGGTTATATGGTTACATTTAACTTTAAGACAATGAAGCTTTACGCTAAATTATTAGTTTGTCTGCTGCCGGCAATCCTTATAATCAGCTGTTCATCAGCAAAAACCCAGACGAAACCTCAGGCTGAAACTGCTTATACAGACAACACCGCTGTGTTAAAAGTAGAGGACAATGAAACAGGTTTTAATACATCTTATGATGTCTTTCCTGAGTATCGCATAATGCCGGGAGATATACTGGACGTACTCTTTAAGACGGAAACAGGGCTTAAACAGGATAATTTCACGATAGAAATCGACTACACAGTGACGGTTAAATTTATTCATACACCGGAGTTAAATGAAACACAGACAGTCCGTCCCGACGGCAACATTACGCTTCCATACATCGGAGACATTAACGTTATAGGCAGGACAACACAGTGGCTGACTCAGGAGCTTAAACAACGTTACTCTAAGATACTGAGAGACCCCAGCTTATATGTAGTAGTGCCGGAGTTTCGGGCAACACTAAAGGAATTTAAAGCGGACCTGCACACGGCTCCGCGTGGATTAAGCAGACTTGTCACAGTGAGGCCGGACGGGTATGTTACGTTCCCTATAATAGGAGAAATGTTTGTAGTTAAAAAAACAATTAAAGACGTCAACAAGATACTCAACTCTGAATACGAAAAGATAATTCCTGGTCTGCATGTTAATCTGTTTCTGGAAAAGAACTCAGGCTTTATTGTCTATGTCTTTGGAGAGGTAAAAAAACCGGGTGCTTACCCTATCTTAAAACCGATAAGCATCATGGAGGCACTCGCCTTTTCCGAGAGTTTTCTCTCAACGGCTAAAACAAGCAATATTATCGTCTTAAGAAAATCAAAAGACAAAATCACAGCCACCATAATAGACCTCGATGAGGTTGTAACCACTAAAGATAGAGCGGAGCTTTTTATGCTTAACCCCGATGATGTTGTATATGTCCCTAAAAGAACTCTGTCTCAGATAGCAGATATAACAAGAGACATATCAGATATATTGTTTTTCAAAGGCTGGAGTGTAGGTTTTAGTTGGGAACTCCACAAGCAGCCCACATCGGTGATTCAACCATGAAGACTAATGCAGTGATAGAGGATTATAAAAGGGAATTACTAACTACATTTTTTGTTCAGAAACGAATTATTTATTTTGTTGCCGCCGCAATATTTATTGCCTCAATACTTGTTTCTTTTCTTTGGCCAAAAACTTACGCTGCTTATGGTTCAATTTTGGTAAAAGGAAAGAAAGCTGAAAAGAGCCCTGATGCCATAGAAAAAGAGGAAATTAAACCTTTTCCCGTAACAAAAGAGGATCTCAACTCTGAATCTGAAATCTTAACCTCACCGGATGTCATAAGAAACACTCTTATATTTTTGAAGGAAAACAATTTAAAGAATAATGCGGCGTCAAAAAGATTTTCTTTTCTTGCTCTGTTTAAAATTAAAAAGAAAACCACCGGCAACATAACCATAGAGGAAAGTGAAATTTATAAGATTAAAAAAAGGATTACTACCGAAATTGTCCCAATCACCAATGTTATAAAAATAACGGTACAGGATAGGGATTCCAAATATGCGGTTTTGTTTCTGGATACTCTTATGGAGCAGTTTTTGAAATACAGGATGCAGCTTTATAATTCAGCTGAGTCCAAGTCATTTTTTAAGCAACAGGTGACAGAGTCAAAGAAAAGTATTGAGGATAAAGAAGACGAGCTAATGAAGTTATATAAAGAAGGTGACGGTGTAATGCCGGCTAAAGAAATAGAGAATAATCTCTTAATCAAAAAGGACCTTGAGCAGGACCTATATCATTTTAAACAATCTGCAATAGAGAAAGCACAGATAATCCAGCAAATAAACAATGCACTACAAAGTAGAGAGATAAGTTTTTTTTCATTCCTGGATGGTAATGAGTCTATTACCGGTTTAAGCAAGTCGCTTCAGGCCCTGGTTGCGGAGCGAAACACTATTTTAAGCAAATACAGCAAAGAAAGTGAAAAAGCCCAATACATAGACGAGCAGGTTACTGCAACATACAATGCGCTTAAAAAAGAAATATCCGACTATAATAACAATATAAAAAGACAGCTGGAAACAATTAACGAAAAAATCGATTCTGTTGAGCAGCGTATTGAAAAAATCCAGACTCAAAACATGAAACTTCAGGAATTAACAATAGCCACCGAGAGAGTAAAAAGAGACATAGAAATATATAAATTATCCTATGATATTTTCTCTAAACGTAAGGAGGAATCCAGAATAACATCATCCTCAGAGGCCGGGACCTTTCTTATAAGCATCATGGGTAAGGCATTTCCATCAAGCGGCCCTATTTTCCCTATTCCCATGCTGTTAATACCCATAGGGCTTATCACTGGTTTAATGACAGGTATGAGTCTCGGGTTCTTGAAAGAGTATTTAGATCAAACATTTAAGAAACCTGAAGATGTTTTTAAATATGCTCAACTTCCCGTGCTTTTATTTATTCCTTTTATGTCTGATGAAACCACAACGCAGTCAAAAAAGCCGGATATATTTACAACCTTAAAATCAAAATTCGTGCCGTTGTTTAAGAAAAAAACTGATTTGCCCAAAACCCCCTCTATTAGTACAACAACGCTGCTCTCTTTGTTAAAAACAATCTGCATACCTGTAGTAATATTATTATGGATGCTTGTTACAGTAATTGTTATAGGTTGTCAAGTGGTACAAACCAATAGCATAAATAATAAGTATCTGCCGGCTTATTCAATGAAAAATCCCACAGACAGTGTAACAGCCTCAGCTTCTTTCGCAACAGAGGCAGAGGCCGATACAGCGCAGAAAGCAGATAACACCACCACTATGGAGTCTCCTGCCGCTGCATTAAATGCAAACTTTAACGCAACCACGGCAGAGCTAAGCTCAGATATTGCAAAACTATTCAGCACTCCGGTGCCTGGTTCAACAGTGATTGCATATCTTGAAAAAGGTGATAAGATGGCTGTCATCAATACATATAAAAGAGGCTGGCTAAAAGTCAAAACCAGTGACGGCACCGAGGGCTGGGTTTATGTGTGGACGGTAAATGTAATAAAGGATACATCTTATGGCCTGTAAAATCAAAGAAATTTTATAAAGAAGTTAACCGGCACATTTTCAACATCTTTGTTATATTATTAATTAAACAATAGTTAAGGAGTTTACATTTGGATTTCAGCTCGGCACTAAATATTAAAACCGGTTACAGGATATTTTCAAACACATTTAGCAATATTTTTAATGTTGTGCTGGCAGCGCTGCTTTTATTTTTCTCTTTTCCATTTTTTGTGGTAATATCAGCGGCAATAAAATTAACGGACAACGGGCCGATTTTTTATCGTGGAGAGCGTCTTGGTAAAAATAAAGAGATATTTACGATGTATAAGTTTCGCACACTGGTGCCCAATGCAGAGCAGATAATCGGCGCTGAATTATTAACGTCTCAGTATAATCTGGTAACCAAGGTTGGAAAGTTTTTAAGGGAGACACGGTTAGACGAACTGCCCCAAATATTTAACGTTTTGAAGGGGGATATGGCTTTTATCGGCCCAAGACCGGAACGTGCCGTAATTTATGATAAATTCTGTAAAGATATTAAAGGCTATGACAAGAGGTTTAGCGTGAAGCCCGGTTTAATCGGATACTCTCAACTCTTCACGCCTCATAATTCCACCAAAAAACTACGTACTCATATTGACAATTTATACATTCAGAAAAAACAGAATTTTGCAGTAGATATTGTTTTGATTTTTTATACTGCATATCTGTCAGTAAAATATGCGACCACAAAAATTGTAGTGTTAATATGGAAAAAACTGGTTTTGCGCATGTTTAAAAAAGACATGGCTGAGAAAAGAACCAACGAAAGGATTTATCTTAATGACAGCAGGATTTTTTGGGGTGACGCCTCCACGGAACAGCTAACAGATGAGGGGCTGTTGGTTAATATCAATGACGAGGCTTTTCTGATGTATGCCGATAAACAGTTGAAAGAGGAGACGTCCTTTAAACTTGAAATACTAATAAAAAAGAAAAAGAAAAAAACCGCATTTTGTAAAGGTATAATATATAAGGGAATTGCATTAAATGATAAAAACTTTAAATATGCTTACGTAATTAAATATACCCCTGTATCTCCGTTGAACTCCTATATGATTCACCAATACTTTTTACATAAAAGTGTTGCTCAGACATGAGAGAGAGATTTTTTACATTAATAAGAAACCCGATCGAGAAAATCATTTTTTTGGCTTTTTTCAGTACGATATTATTTATCATGGCAACTCCATATTATTACCTTGCCGTTGTCCCTGCTCTGTTAGTGGTGTTTTTTATTATACTAAATAATAATCCAGCTTTTGCTTACTATTTAATAATCTTTCTTATACCCTTCGGCGCTTACAGAAATGTGTCTGATTTGAAATTTCTGAAAATACACTGGCTATTGGCGGGTGTTCTTATTTTATACATCATGTTTAAAGCCTTTTTATTAAAACACATGCCGGCACAACTGAAATCCGGTCTGTGGCGTCTTATGTTGCTTCTATTTTCAGTATCTGTAATATCCGCTTTGTTTTCTCCTTTTAAGGAAACCGCATTTCAAAACGTAGGCCTATTTATTGTTGCGGTAATGTTCATAGTGATAACTATGTTTTTTACAGACAGAGATGCGCTGTTTAAGTACCTGCCGCCTATTGTGGTATATAGTGTTTCATTGAGTGCCTTAACCGGAGTGTTAGGTTATATCTTCAATATTACGTTTTTTGCAGAAAATGTGGAAACCGGACAGTTTAAAAGAAGCATCGGGGGAAGCACCGACCCGAATAATTATGCTCTTATGATAGCATTTTCTTTACCGCTTTTGTCGGAAATGTTTGACAGAGCAAGGGGGGCACCCGTAAAATTGCTATATCTGGGGCTATTTGTTATAAACATTCTGGCTGTTGTGTTTTCTTTTTCAAGAGGTGGTGCGTTGATAATATCGTTGATAATGATTATTATTTTTATCAGGCATATGAAAAAATTGAATTTACAACGCATGTTTCTGCAAATATTTATCATCCTTGCAGTTGTTGCTATAACCATAGGAGCGCTACCACCCAGATATTTTGAGCACTTCAAAAAAGTTACCGACACAAAAACCGACAAATCAATAGGCAGACGTGCTTCATACATTGTTGTTGGAATGGAGACATTTTGGAGCCATCCTGTGATTGGCACCGGACTGGGAACATTCAGGGATATTTTTGAAACAACCGTCTATGCACGTAAGTTTGCAAAAGAGGGGCTGACCAACAGACGTTTCGCTCACAACACATATCTGGAGTATCTTGTTGGAGTCGGCATTTTTGGCCTGATACTTTTTATGGCAATTATCCGGCTTATAATGCGCAATCTTATTTCAGCAAGAAAGAACTTTCTAAAAAACGGGGAAACCGCTAACGCCTCATATATTGATGCATATATCTTTTCGTTTATAGTTCTGCTCTGTTACCTGTTTATTTTTAGTGAACCTTTTCATAAATACTTCCTTCTTACGGCAGGGCTTTCTCAGGCTGCGCACAGATTATCTCTGCAGAGCAACATATGATTACAGCAATATTTTTGTTTTCAATCTTTGCGGTTTTTTCGGTTTTTTTTCTAAACCCGTTGTTTTGTGTTCTTGCGTATCTTATAAAACCCCCGAAAAAGAACAAATTACAGCCGTTTTCAAGCTCTGTATCGTTAATCATAGTTGTACACAACGGAGAGCAATTAATTGCAGAAAAGCTTGACAACTCGCTTTCACTTGACTTTGGAGGTGATGATTATGAAATTATAGTGGTCTCAGACGGCTCTTATGATGCAACCAATGAAATAGTGCAGGGGTATGGAGAGAGTATCCGGTTTATAAAAAATGATGAGCATCTTGGAAAACACATCGGATTAAATAAGGCGGCAGAGGCGGCAAACGGGGAGATTCTGGTTTTTTCTGATGCTGATGCCATACTGTCTAAAGAGTCAATACCAAATCTTCTCAGACACTTTTTCGACCCTACCACCGGTGGCGTTTCAGGACGGCGTATAATAAGTGACCGTGGCGGGGAATCTCTAAAAGACGCCCAAAGCGCTTACATTGGTTTCGATACCGCTATCAAAAAGCTGGAGAGCCTGAGAGGGAGCATTTCATCAAATGACGGCAAACTGTATGCAATAAGAAAATCACTCTTTAGACCTGTCCCCTCATCGGTCACAGACGATCTATTTGTTCACCTTACAGTAGTAAGTCTTGGCTTCAGATTTACATACGAACACCATGCAGTGGCTTTAATAAAAACACCGTCAAGAGATCCGGCACATGAAATTGTAAGGCGAAAAAGGATAGTTACCACAAGCCTTAGAGGGATTTCAATGTATAAAGAGCTCTTGAATCCGTCTAAGTTTGGAATGTTTTCGGTAAGCCTTTTTATTAATAAAATCCTCAGACGCACTTTACCGGTTTTTTTAATAACTCTGTTTATAAGTTCGTTTTTACTGGTAAGGGAGCACTTGTACTATAGTATATTTTTTGTGCTTCAGGCTGCATTTTATGCTTCTAATATATTCTACTTATTGGTATTGTCTAAAATCAAAAAAATCAAGCTAATTACACGCATATTTTCAGTGGCATTTTACTTTACGCTTGGCAACTACGGCACTCTTTTAGGATTAACAGATTTTTTAAGAGGCAAAAAGGTGGAAAAATGGGTGCCGGTAAAAAATGGCTGAAAACCCATCTGTATTAATAGTTTCCTTGTCAAAGCATTTTGGAGGGGCGGAAGTAAGGGTCATAAATACAGCGGAGCATCTTCATTGCAGACGCTGTTGCTATGGTGTTGTCACACTAAAGGATACACCCCTTGAGTCTAAGCTCAGGGAGCGAAACTTAAATACCTTCGCACTTTCAATGAGCAAGGCAAATCCGTTTATCATTTTCAGTATATATAAAATAATCAAAAGAGGGTGTTTTAACGTAGTTGACGCTCATAACCCGCAGTCGCAGCTTTGGGGGTTAATTGCAGCCGTTTTAGCCCATACACCGTTAAAAATATGCACTGTCCACAGCAGCTATGGAGATACAGAGAGGGGAATAAAAAAATTGCTCTACGAATTGATTTTAAAACTTAATGTTTTTTTAGGGGTAACTTTAATCTCTGTGTCTGAGTCTGTAAGCACATATCTTCGTGGTTTTGGAGCCGGCAAGGTAGTTTTGATTCACAACGGGATAGCAATGCCTGAGGTTGACCGGAAAGAAACGCTGAGGGAGAGGGAGAGAGCCTCTCTTGGTTTAAAAAAAGATGATTTTGTTATAATCACTGTGGGCCGTCTTGAGCCGGTTAAAGGTCATATCTATTTAGTGGAGGCGTTAAACATTATGCTTAAAGGTGCCTTTGAAGTGAAATGTTTGATTGTAGGTGATGGACGGGAGTTTCAAACGCTTAATGAGGTAATAATATCACAAGGGATAGAAAATGACGTGAAACTGCTGGGGTTTCACTCATGTGTTACAAACCTGCTTGCAGCGGCGGATGTTTTCTGCATGCCTTCACTGTCTGAGGGATTGCCGTATGCACTTTTAGAGGCATGTGCTTGTCAACTGCCCGTTGTGGCATCAAATGTAGGGGGCATAGCTTATTTTTTAAGGCATGGTAAAACTGCAATTCTGATTGAACCCAAAAGCAGCAAAGCCATTGTTGAGGCAATACGGTATATCAAAGACAATCCTGATGTGACACAAGCAATAACAAAAGAGGCGTTTGCACTCGTTAAAAATGAATTTTCTATAGAAACTATGCACAGGCTTATGCTTGAGGTGTATGGTTTGGGGGGGTAATCAGGTTATGTGGATACTGCTGTTAATTATGTTGTTGACTCAAAGCGTTGTATTTGCAGAGGACTCAGGCAGTTTACCGGGCGGCTGGAGGCCGTTTTCGGATGACTCACCATGGAATATACCGATTCCCCATGATGCTAAAACACATCCTGATTCAGCGCTTATTATGAAAACCATTATTTCAGAGGCTAAAAACATACGCATTGCCAAAACGTATTCAATACCTGTATGGGTCGTTGATTCCAAAAAGACGGCACTTACAAAGGTCAGAAGCACAAAGATATACGACACATGGGATAAGAACAGAGCAGGCATAAGCGATGTGGCAATACCGGTGACAAGGGAGATGTGGGCTGAGCCTACCGAGGACGGGCATATTTGCATAGTGGATCCGGCAGCGGGACTTTCATGGGAGATGTCTGCTTTCCGGTGGAAAAAAGACGAGGACACACCACGGGCAAATACATTTAATATATGGGATTTAAAGGCAACCGGTGTGGGCACTCACAAGGAGGGCAAACGCTGGCAGCTTATAGGGGGTAGGGGCTCTGGTTTTCCGCTGATAGCAGGGCTGATACGTCCTGAGGAACTTAAGGCCGGTGAAATCCGCCATGCTCTGGTGTTTACATTTCCAAAAAACAGGAAACCGGATAAGGGCGAGGCGATGTTTATCACACCTGCCGCCAGAAGTGACGGAAAAAATAAGGGTGTTGAGTATCCGGTTGAGGGAATGCTTTTTCAGCTTGATCCATCTCTTGCAGAGAAGGATTTTGATAGTTGGGGGTTAAACCGTGAGGGAAAGATAGTAGCTAAAGCTCTTCAGAAGTATGGTATGTATTTAGGTGACAATGGGGGCGCTATGGCACTGCAGGCACAACTCCTTGCTCCCGACACTGACGGAAACCAAAGCAAATGGAACGATTTGTTTCAGGGTTTTAATAAGAATATTGAAAAAATTCCAACTGATAAGTTCAGGATTATTTACACCGGTGAGCCTGTGATTAAACAGTAGTAATATCCCTGCCACCGGTTTGCAGGACAGGAAGATGCAAAGATTGGAAACATCGCCGATTACAAAGTCGAAGGCATCAATGATTATCACCGCAGCGTAGTGAATAATCTTCCAAAGTGTTTGACGTGCTGGGCAAGGTGCATCTGCGGTGGGGGCTGCTTCTACGACAATAAATCCCACACCGGAGACATGCGCAAGCCGGACACCTTTTATTGTAATGAAACAAGGGCTGCTGCTGAAACGAATATCTATATACTCAGTTGGACGGCGCAGGCAGGGAATATCTCAAGGGGGTTTATCAGAATCTGGTGGATGAGAAGCTGCCTTAGACTGCAACTGAGGCAGGATGCCAACAGAGAACACTCTGATATGCCACGTCGGCTATTTCTTTGACAAAACCTTTAGTTTGACGCTAAAATAAACCATGCTTACGGAAACTATAATAACCGATTTAGACTTAACTGAAATTATCAATGGAGAGGAAATCAAGGGGCCTAGTCCATTCTTTAAACACCAGGATATTGTTTTTAACTTAGCGGATATAATACGCTACCACGTAAAGGCTCATAAATTAGGGAAAGTATGTTTATCTCCTCTTGATGTAATCTTTGAAGAGGGGATTAATAGGCTTCAACCCGATATATTGTTTATCAGAAAAGAAAACCTGAGTATTGCACAGGATTGGATAAGAGGCGTACCGGATATGGTTTGTGAGGTAATATCTTCAGGCAGTTATGAAATGGATACCGCAGTTAAGAAGGCTATTTATGAGAAATACAGGGTGCCGGAGTACTGGATAGTTATGCCGGAGCCACAAACGATTGAGATATTAACCATTGAAGGTGATAAATACAAGTTACACTCTATTGCAGCATTTGAGGGGTTTGTTACTTCTAAAGTCATTGAGGGACTAAAAGTCAACATTACTGAGGTGTTTGAGTAACCAGGTGCTGGCTTTAGGGGAGACGTCAAGGAGCTTTAGACGAAGCCGACAAAGTTAATCGAATGACTGCAACTTGGTATTAGACGGTAATGTTGATGAACAAACAGGTTATTGTTTATCAAATCAGACTGTTGTTTTGGTAAGCCGTGAAAAAAACATTTTCATAAACAGCGGCACTTTTATTGACAAATCCAACCATCTGAAACTATAATATCATCTCGATGGGCTGTTTCCTGTTGAGGAAAACATAAGTGCAATTATGGCATAGTTTGACGTGACGAGATATTGTTTTGAAAATAAGGAGGAATGCAAAAATGTATAAAAAATTCAGCTTTATGGTTTTTTTAACCATGCTGTTATTTCTTACGACGTTTTATATCCCGAAAGCGGGCTCTGTTGACGGCACCTATGTAACATACTTTCTACCATATCTTCACACCGGCACCAACTATCCGGTTTACTGTGTAGTAACAAATAACGGCATAGGTGCAGACAACGTCACTCAGATGGGTGTATTTGTTATGTCTAACGCATCAGGTGTGCTTAACAGAGAGATGCCCTCCACCACCCTTACCGGTGAGCTGAGTTATAAACGAACCACAATGCTGACTTTTAGCGGGCGTGGACTATATATGGGAACCGCTCATGGTAGTGACTATGCCATAGACTTGTCTCCATACGTTGGTACATCTGAGGCCTACGGTGTTAAACTTACCTTTATATCAACAATAAAAAGAGGTTCTAACGCTAAAAGAGACAGCCACCTAAACTGCAAATCTCTCCCCATGGCATGTTTTATGGGCACAACCAGCCCCAAAAGGAATGTATCAGGGGTAATTTGTGAAGCCGGATATCTTGGAAGCACAATCCAGCTTTATACAAATCGTCCTTATAATATAGCAATAGAGGATTTTGTGCCGGATGAGTACTGGGCAGATAATGCTACAAATATGAGCTATTAGCCGGATGCCCGATGTGAATAAGTTTACTGTCAGGATATGAGCGTTAAAAGGGAGATATTTTTTGTCGGTAATGATGCCGCTGTGCTTGCAGCTGTTGCGGCAATGCCTGGGCTGCAAGACTACGGGTTTCATCAGATTGAGAGTTTTGTAGAGACGGCTTTGCCGTCAAATGGAGCACTGAGTTTAGTTCTGATAGATTTTTCTTACTTAAACGGCAACAGCATTGCTAAAAGCATTGATGTTTTAGCCAAAGTAAAAGAGCTGGCTGCCGCTGCAGAGACCATAGTGCTCTATGAGGACATGCAGAGAGAGGATGCAATGAACGCTCTGGCTATGGGAGCGTTTTTTTGTATAAAAAAGCCTTTTCACTCCGAGGAGTTAAAAACTGTGATGCAGAGGGCCATGGAAGGGATATCGTTGAGGGATGAGGTAGAGCGGTTAAAGGCTGATGCTTTACCGCAAGGCAATGAAATGGTGGGAGAGAATAAGAAGTTTCGCAGAGCATTAAAGGAGGCGGAAAGTTTCTTTGACACTGAAAATCCGGTGTTGATTTTAGGTGAGTCCGGTACCGGCAAGAGGAATCTTGCGAGGTTCATTCATTTTTCCGGTCATAAAAAAGATGGGACATTTTTAGTTGTAAATGCTGATTCAATGCCTGAGGATATGGCGGGGCCGGATATGTTCGGCTGGGAAAAAGGGGCATTTACCGGTGCTAAAGAGTACGGGGCCGGCTCCATAGCTCTTTGCTCAGAGGGCACTGTGTATATATCTGAGATAACGTCCCTTAGCCCTGCACTCCAGGAGAGAGTTCTTAGTTTCATAAAAACAAAAAAATACAGCCCCTTCGGCACAAAAAATGTTTTAACTTCTAACGCCAGGGTTATAGCATCATCGAAGGAAAATATACCGGAATTAGTAAGAAAAAAACTTTTCCTAAAGGAACTTTCAGAGGTTTTTTACGGTGCTGAAATCAGAATTCCTCCGTTAAGGGAAAGAAAAAGCGATATTATCCCTTTAGCGGAGTATTTTTTAGCAAAATATGTGCTACGCTACGGCCTTGAGAAGAAAAAGTTCGGCGGCACCTCCACAGAGTACTTTATGAACCACTACTGGCCTGAGAACATCAGAGAGTTAAAAAAAACGGTAAAACATGCGGCAATTTTGACTAAAGCCTCTGAAATTAATTACAAGGATATCGTCTATTATGACACTTCAAAGTATTCCATCTCGGAATTTCTTGAGAAAAAAATTGTTAACTACTTGCAGGACGTCACAGGGTTAAGTTTCGGTAACCTTTACAGTACAATAGTGGATGAGGTGGAAAGGACACTGATAAGCATGGCACTGAGGGAAACCTCAGGAAACCAGTTGAAAGCATCAAGGATTCTTGGCATAAACAGGAACACTTTACGTACAAAAGCTAAGCAGTTTCAGGTGGAAAAATAATATAAACAGACCTATATTGATTTTTGTTGGTTAGTTATGTTAGAAAATATATTGGAAGCATAAGAAGAGTTTAAAAATAAGCGGGGGTTAGTGGATGAATTACTATGAGAATATCGCAATACTGGATGCAGCACTGGACGATGCGGCGGTAGAAGCGGCTGAGAAGAAGATTTTAGACGTCATAGAGAAGGCAAACGGTGAGGTGTTAAAAAAGGAACGCTGGGGCAGAAAGAAGCTGGCATATACGATAAACAAAAGAGACAAAGGGTTTTATCTGTTCATGGCTTTTAAGTCGCCTCCGGCGGCGGTTAAAGCACTTGAGAGCTTTTATAAGGTCTATGACGCCGTGTTTAAGTTTATGCTTATTAAGCTTGAAAAGAAAGAAATCCGTGCTCTTGAGGAAACCTTAAAGAGTAAACAGCCCAAAGAAGAGGCTGCTGTGCAGACAGAGCCAAAGGCGGAATAAAGAGCGATGTTTAACAAAGTAATATTTGTTGGAAATCTGACCAAAGACCCTGAGCTAAGGTACACAAGCCAGGGGACTGCCGTGGCCAGTTTCTCTCTTGCGGTCAATTCAAGGGGAAAGCAGGGTGATGATTTAAAAGATGAGACATTATTTATAGATATAACTGTTTTTGGAAAGCAGGCGGAGCCGTGCGGCCAGTACCTGAGCAAAGGAAGCCCTGTGTTGGTGGAGGGCCGGTTGAGGGAACGGCGCTGGGAGGTTGAAGGCCAAAAACGCAGCAAGTTTGAAGTTATATCACAGACGGTAAAGTTTTTACCCAGAAGAGGGGAAGCCTCCAGAGGAAGCCATGACGGGTTCTCCTCTCCACCGGATGAGATGACCGACCTTGAACCATTTTAGATAAAGATACAGGAAAAACAGCAATGAGGAGTGCAAAGAGATGATACAAAAGAGCAGAGGCGCTGACCAGGCAAAGTTCAAAAGGTTTGCGAGAAAGAAGTTTTGCAGATTCTGTGCAGAGAAAACTCCGTTTATAGATTACAAGGATGTGCGGACGCTGAAATCGTATGTAACTGAGCGTGGTAAAATTCTCCCCAGCAGAATGACCGGTACGTGTGCAGGACACCAGAGGGAGCTTACCACAGCCGTAAAGCGTGCCAGAAATATTGCCATGCTTTCTTTTATGGAAAAATAATGCGAGTGCCTAAATCGTGGGTGACAATTGTGGCTGTGGATATTGTGGATAAGTTGTTGACTGAGGGGTTTATTGCAGCCTCTGTTACTAAAGATGAGCTGGTCAGAGACGTTAAAGATGTTATGATGGCGGAGCTTATGGCGGAGGATAAGGTCAATGAGGAGGTCAGGGAGCTCTTGAGAGCTTATGAGCCGGAAATAGAAAGGGGCCGTATGGACTATAAGAAACTCTTTGATCTGACTAAGCATAAACTGATAAAAGAAAGAAATATAGTAATATGATGCTCTCTGACGACAAAGTTTCCCACTTATCTCACATAGTTCTCTCAGGGATGAAAACCAGGAAGCTGGTAAAACTAATTGCCGGCGAACCTGAAATCAGAAAGAGAATAAAAACCATAATTACAGCACATTTGAACGTCTGCGAGGAGGTTGACACAATAGTAAGAAAAAAGCTGAAGTCAATGAAAAAGGGCTTAATAGAGGGCACACAGGAGTGGGACATCTTGTACAGAAAGTTCTTTGATGAGGAAGGTGCAAAACGAGGGGGAATTTAGGGTGAGAAAGTTGTTACTTTCTCATGAGGACTTTGCAAGGCGTGAGAAGGAAAAGGCAAGGAAGCTGAGAAAAACACGCTGGTGGTTAAGAAAACTGACCGAGGGTGTTTGTTACTACTGTAGTCTTAAGTTTTCCGCAGGAGAGCTTACCATGGACCACCTGATACCTTTGTCAAAGGGTGGTATGTCAACAAGAGAAAATATTGTGCCCGCTTGTAAAAACTGTAACACTAAAAAGAACTCGTTGTTGACGGTTGAGTGGACGGAGTACATGGAAAGATTGAAAGGTATGGAGTCGCTGGTTTAAAAATGGCACGTTATGGTAATAAAATAAGAGAAGACAAAGACACACTGACCCAGCCCAGGTGTCCGTTTTGTTTGCAGAGTTTTGACAGGCCTAAGGAAGTATCCACCTCACTTGGTTTTTTTACAGGCGGTGTATGCGACTGCGGGGCTGTATATGTGCATGATCCCACCAGAAAAAACATGGGAGAGGCTTTTATGGAAGCCCTTGCCTATGCGTGTAAAGAGGACTGGAATATGGCTCTTTCCTTGAATGAGGATGAGGATTACTCATGTGCTCATCTGAGCTATCTGCCGCAGACTCATACTCTGTCCCCAAAGACACATGGTACAGGGCCGTTTGATAAGAATGGGAATATGATTTTTTTGAAGTTGAAGGATTAAGATGTTTTGTAACCAGGACAAAGCAGTGGTTTTAATTCAAATAAAAAATATTGATAAACATATCAATATTTTTTATTTGACGATGTCCTCTGTGGTATATTAAGGTTATGAGTATCGTACCATGTTAAGGATTTAGAGCCAAAGAAGAACAGGGAGTTTCCCGGAATTTAATTTAAAAAGGCAGGAGGTTTTGTATGCGTACTATTAGTTGTGAGGGTAAAAATATCGAGCTTGATGAGGATGGCTATCTGACAAATCTCAATGATTGGTCAGATGCATTGGCAAAGCAGTTAGCCACAGAGGATGGCCTTGATTTGACGGAGGCCCACTGGGAAGTAATCAATTTTCTGAGATCATACTATCAGCAGTATCAGATAGCGCCGATGATAAAGATATTGGTTAAGGAAATTAAAAAGACGATGGGGGCTGACAAGGGTAACACCAAGTATTTGTATCAGTTGTTCCCAGACGGTCCGGCTAAGCAGGCATGTCGTTATGCCGGTCTTCCTAAGCCTACCGGTTGCGTATAATAACAGAGCGATTTTTAGCACTGTATATAACAAAGGAGCGCTTGGTAGTTTCTATCAGGCGCTTTCCGTTAGAATAAAAATCTAATTAATAAGGAACGTGCGATGACGGGCATAACTTTTATAGTGAATATGTACATGAGTTCGATCGTGTATGTTGGCTGTGCCGTATTCGCCTTAGGGTTCATTTATAAGGTTTATTTTGAATACTACAAGACGCCGCAACCTCTGGTAATACCTCAGACGCCGCAACCGGTCACTCTCTCAGGAGTAATACTGAGGATGGCGGGGGACGTGTTGTTTTTCAGGAGTTTATCTAAGGGAACAACATTTCTGTTTATAACCGGGTGGATTTTCCACTTCACTTTTCTAATGATGATCATTCGGCATTTAAGGTACTTCATACATCCGGTACCGGGACTCATTACGGCATTAGGAAACGGCGCTATGTTTCTGTCTGTAGTGCTCTTAGTATCCCTTATACTACTTGTAATCAGAAGGTTTGCAGAAGAAAGGACGGCATATGTCACGGTTTTAGCGGATTACGTTGTACTTTTTCTGATAATAGGCATAACCATGACAGGAATAATGATGCGATGTGAACCCTTCAGGCCGGACATTGTTGCCGTCAATGCCTTTGTTTTGCAGCTGATGGACTTGAAGGCCCCGTTTAAAATGTTGGGTATGCACCCGGCTGAGCTTTTACACAAGGGACAGGCATTATCTCCCGGCGATGTAATTTTTATGTGCCATTTAAGTTTTGTTTTCTTTTTACTGATGTATTTCCCCTTTAGCAAGTTGATGCACGCTGCCGGTTATTTCTTCAGCCCGACAAGGAATATGGTAAACAACCCAAGAGACGTCAGACACGTCAATCCCTGGGATAATTCTTAAAGGAGGCTAAACATGGCTAATGATAAAACTACAGATAGTGCTCAGGGAAATACTAATGATGCAAATGCACGGGTGCAGGAGCTGATTAAATTTGTAAAAATAAAAGAAAAACCTGTTGAGCTGACCGGACACTATGAGGTACCGTGTATAAAACCGGACTCTTTTATAGATGTAAAGCCTCAGCTTTTGTCAAGTGTGGAACAGCTTCAGCGGCTGGGATACCCAACAGCGGGGCTAATACCTGACTGGAAAGAGGTTTTTCTTAAAAAAATGGACGAGATTTTAAAAAAGTATCGTTCAGTGAAGCTTTTTTTAGATATATGTGTTCGCTGTGGGGCGTGTACAGATAAATGCCATTACTTTATAGGAACGGCTGACCCCAGAAACATGCCTGTGGCGAGGGCTGAGCTTATGCGCAAGGTTTATCGCAGATATTTCACATGGCAGGGTAAGCTTTTCGGAAGCAAGTTTGTAAACGGTTCAGACCTTAGTGAAGAGCTTCTGGCCGTATGGTACACATATTTTTATCAGTGTTCAGAGTGCAGACGTTGTGCAGTGTTTTGTCCATATGGTATAGACACAGCCGAGATTACCATGGCTGCAAGAGAGATTCTAAACAGCGTGGGGCTTGTGCAAAAATACATGCATGAGATAATAGACAAGGCACAGACAATCGGAAACAACCTGGGTATGCAGCAAAATGCTATAGTCAATGCCCTTGAATTTGTGCAGGATGAGCTTCAGGAGACAACGGAAATCCCTGATATACAGGTGCCTATAGATGTGGAGGGCGCCGATGTCCTGTTTGTAACCCCCAGTGCCGACTTCTTCGCATCCCCGCATATAGAGTCATTATATGGTTATGCCAAGGTGTTTCATCAGGCAGGTATAAGCTGGACAATGAGCACACATGCCTCAGAGGGCGGCAACTTCGGCCTGTTTGTGCATAATTACGGCCATATGAAGAAGATAAACAAGCGCATATGGGAAGCTGCTCGTGATTTAAAAGTAAAGCGTGTAATCGGGGGCGAGTGCGGCCATATGTGGCGAGTGCTTTCGTCCTATAGCAATACCATGTTCGGGCCCTTCGACTGGCTGGACTCAAGATATCCCCGTCCGCAGCACATATGTGAGTTTACGCTGGATTTATTGAACCGAGGGGCTTTGAAAATTGACAAGACCGCCAACGATGAGTTTGTAGTGACTATGCATGACTCTTGTCAGGTTGCCAGAGGGCTTGAGATGGGAGGCACGGAATTTGGGCAGTTTGAAATCCCCAGAGGGGTAATTCGCGGTGTGTGTAACAGGTTTGAAGACATGCCGGAAAATACAATCAGGGAGAGGACCTTCTGTTGCGGCGCCGGCCAGGGGCTTTTGGGAGATGATATGATAGCGACCAGGGTCAAAGGGGCGATACCTCGTATGCAGGCGTATTCGTATGCTAAGAGGGAGAAGGGGGTAAACTTTGTAGCACTCATATGTGCCATATGCAAGGCCCAACTGAGTAAAATGTTTCCCACCTATGGGATACCCATGGAAGAGGTGGGTGGAATACACCAGCTGGTGGGCAGAGCCATAGTGCTTGGAGCGAAGGAGGGCATATAGATGAAAAGCTCAATGAAAATAATCATGTTATTTATCCTTTTGGTTTCAGCATTTGTGTTTTATGCCTGTTCCAAACAGGAGCCGCCAGTTGCCGGTGGTACCGGCGACAATGCCCTTTCGGTACCGGCAAATGTTAACATTTTGCCATGGTACCATGCTACAAAGGAAAGTGTGAGGAGAAATCACATGGACCTGCTGAAGTCCGGGAAAATTCCACAAAATGCCTGTCTGCCTTGCCACACCGAGCCAAACAATTTCTGTAATAAGTGTCACGAGTATGTCGGTGCCCAGAAGGTTCAAGCAGACAAATCATATAAAGAAGTGCTTGGACTTGAGGTCAATAAGGATATACCTGCTCCTGAGTATCACATGCCGCCCAGTGAGTGGAGATACACACATGACAATTATATAATTGCAGGGAAGGCTAAGCTGGATGAGTGCCTTGGTTGTCATTCAGAGCCGGATAACTTCTGCAATAAGTGCCATACAAATGCAAATATAAGGAAGATTGATAAGTAATTACAGAGATACATAGTTTTCCGTTAAAAAGGAGGGTTTAAATAAACCCTCCTTTTTATTTTTTTTAGACTTGACAAATTATATCTATAGTTGGTATAAAATACTGTTGTGATAAGCAAGACGGATAAAATATGGATGGACGGCAAGTTTGTCAACTGGGATGATGCAAATATTCACATAATGACACATACGCTTCATTATGGTCTAGGGGTTTTTGAGGGAATCCGTTGTTATAAAACAGACAGGGGACCGGCCATATTCAGGTTAAAAGAACATGTAAAGCGTCTGTACGACTCGGCGCTTATCTGTCAGGTGGAGATTCCATTTACCCCGCAGGAGACTGAGCAGGCGATAATAGATGTGGTAAAGGTTAACAAGCTGGATGAGTGCTATATAAGGCCTTTTGTTTATATCGGTTATGGCATGATGGGGCTGTATCCTAAAGGCAATCCGATAAGTGTGGCGATAGCGGCATGGCCGTGGGGAAGGTATCTTGGTGAGGATGGCCTTACAAAAGGGATTTCCATAAAAGTGTCGTCTATGTTGAGGAGCCATGTTAATTCCAATATGACAAGGGCTAAAATCAGCGGTTACTATGTAAACAGTCAGTTGGCCAAAAAAGAGGCAATCTCATTGGGTTATGAGGAGGCACTGCTTTTGGACACTGAGGGGTATGTATCTGAGGGTTCCGGCGAGAATATCTTTATAGTCAGAAACGATGTTGTTAAAACCACACCGCTTACTTCCATTTTGGAGGGAATAACAAGGGATACTATCATGACTATCGCCATGGATGAAAACATAAAAATTGCAGAGGCGAGGTTTACCAGAGATGAATTATATATATCTGAGGAGGCCTTTTTCACAGGCACTGCTGCAGAGATAACGCCGATTCGTGAGGTTGACAACCGCAAAATCGGGCAGGGGCATCCCGGGCCTGTTACAACTAAGCTGCAATCTCTATATTTCGACACTGTAAAGGGGAAAATCAGCAAATACGAACACTGGCTTACCTACGTTTAATACGCTCACTTTGCTATAGTTACGGCACACACTATTGAATTCTCTGAAATAATATAGTTTTATGATTGCCGAGTTTTTTACATGGTTAACCACTCAGTGCCCTCAGTATGTCAGAGCTATGGGGTATCTCAAAGAGGCTATCGCAATTGAGGCACGTCATAAGAGATGCAAAAGAGCATGGTCGTCTCATCTGGAAAATTCCAAAGATTTCATTATTAAATCTGTTAAGCGATGTGAAAACCTCCGAAAGGTTGTCGTTTTAGGCTCCGGCAATCTGTTGGATGTACCCCTGCTGCAACTTAGCCAAAATTTTGACAAAGTGGTATTAGCCGATATTATTCACCTTCCTAAAACCCTCAGAGGGCCCCGTAAGTTCCATAATGTGGAGGCACTGTCATGTGATGTAACGGCAGTGGCGGGGGAGATATATAGTTTATGTAAAAACCGCTCCACCAAGGCGGAGCGTATTGTATTGCCTGAGCCTAAAGCATTTTTTCCGTTGGAAGCCGGCACAGATTTAGTAATATCTTTAAATATTCTATCGCAGCTTACTGTGATGCCAAGGGAATATATCCTAAAAAATAATGCTTTTGAAGACGGCACAGTTTTTAAGAGATGGGAGCACAATGTACTAAAGGCACATCTGGATGCCCTTATGTCTTTGGAATCAAACGTATGCCTGATTACTGACTTTGAGTTCACGGAGCGTAACCATCGCACTGAAACCGTTAATCACTACTACACACTAACAGGCTTAGAGCTTCCAGTGCCTGAGCGTATGTGGAACTGGAGCATTGCCCCACAGGGGGAAATCTCCGGGGATATTTCCATTGAGAGAAAAGTAGCCGCTTTCTTTTTTCCATTTAATACTAAGCTACATTGAGAAGTAAGCGTAGGCGTAGTTTTTCGTGCGCTTGTGTCGCTTTCTCCCAGCCGCCTCGTTACTCTTTTGACTGCAACCTGGTATTAGACGATTGAAAGCAACTTGGTATAAATGTAAATCTCGTCTCTGAGAAATTCGCAAGAACATACTTTTGGGTTTTGCTATAATACAGCAAATATGGAAAAGATTAGCAGTGATCTAAAATTTGTGCTCATTTGTACCATCGTCTTTTTTATCCTTACACTTTTTAATATTTTACACCATGAAATGTGGCGGGATGAGCTGGAGGCATGGATGATTGTAAGAGATGCAGTTTCTATACAGGCTCTCATTGAAAACCTGCAATATCAGGGACATACCATGCTCTGGCACTTAATTCTTTATCCTGTGACTAAAATAACACGAAACCCTGCTGCTATGCAGATGAGTCATCTTCTCATAGCAACACTTACCGCTTTTGTTTTTTTGAAGTTTGCACCTTTTAGCAGGCTCTTAAAAGTTCTGTTTATATTCGGGTATTTTCCTTTTTTTGAGTTTGCATCAATCAGCAGAAACTATGCGATTGGAATTTTGTTGCTTTTTATTTTTTGTGCATGTTTTGGGAGGGACTTCAAAAGCAGAAATTACATTATACTTTCACTGGTGTTACTTCTTATGTGCCAGTGTAATGCTCTCTCAACGGTATTAGCAATAGCTCTTGCCGCCACTGTTTTTCTTGAGCCTGTGCTGGTTCGGGACTTTTCCGTATATAAGTCCAGACAATTTTATGTATCAGTTTTGATTTTCCTTGCCGGACTAATTCTTTCCATAGTTCAGATGATACCGCCGGCTGATTCCTTAGTTTATAAGCCCAAACTTATCCCCTTTGATATGTCAGGGAAAGTCGTTGATCAGATATCAGCATTGTGGAATGTGTTTTTCCCGGTACCACGTATTGAGTTAACGTTTTGGGGTAGCAATTTTATAACTTATTTACCTCTGAAGGAATATACAGTATCCGCTTTGAGGTTTGTCGCCTCCTTATGGCTGTTACTGCTTACCACCGGCATTATATTCAGAAAGAAAATTCCGGCTTTTTATTACATTGCAGCCATAGCCGGTGTTACCGCCTTTAGTTATATATTTTACGAGGGGTATTTACGCCACAAGGCGCATTATTACTTTGCTTTTATCTCAGCTCTGTGGATTAGCGCTTACTACCGGAATGAGGAATTTAAGAGCAGGTTTTTCAACCGGTTTTTCAGTTTTTTTGAAAAAACTAAAAGCTACTTTCTTTTCGTTGTACTCTCCTTAGGTGTAATTGCAGGATTAATTGCAAACAGTCTTGATTACCGCTATCCTTTTTCAGCTTGTAAGGCGGCGGCGGCATTTATAAAACAGAACAATTTGCAAAATATGCACATTGCCGGCCACATGGATTATACGTCAAGCGGAGTGTCGGCTTATCTTGACAAACCCTTTTATTACCCGATAAGCGACAGAACCGGCACTTTTACCGTCTGGAATTCAAAAAGAAGCGAAAAAACAGATGTTTTAAAAGCTATAAAGAAATACAGGGATTCTGTTAAGGCCGACGTCCTGCTTGTTTTCAATGACCCCCCTAAAATGAATAAAATACTACAGTACAGGCTGATACCGGTAACGAAAATTATGCAAAGTACGGTAAGGGATGAAAACTTCTTTTTGTACCTGATGAGGTATGAAAAAGAACCGGTATGAAGCTCTTTTAATAAGCTCCTTTTCCTCTAAATACGGTATCTCTGGAGGCGATGGTTTCATAACCTGCCGTTGCAGAGTTTTGTTCAACTATGCTCTTTAGCATTTCAAGTGCGTCCGGGCCGTCATCATGATCATAGAGCGGATACCTGACAAGCTGTTCTATTAGGGTTCTCTGGGTTTTTTTAAACCGAATCCAGCCGTTTTTTATCCACGGCTGAAGGGTTTGAATCCGTAAGAGTTTATCGGCGCCTGATCTTATCTCTACAACATTAAGTGTCAGGTTTTGTCTGTGAGCTTCTTTAATGAGCGTATCTTTAAAAAACTCCTGAAATGCAACAGACTCCACACCAAAGAGCTGAAAGCGTTCTTTTTTGTGACAGGCTAAAATATCTTCGATAATTTTATCCGGGTGGCGGCGCTCAATGTCTGCTACAGTTATATACAAAATGCCGTTTATAAAGCGTCCGCAAATAATAGCCGAGGGGTCATGGCGTTTAGATTTTTTCCCCATTGAAGGGTCAACTACCCCATACAGAGGTGCATTTTTAGGCAGCGTCTCATCGTCGTAGTATTGAATCCAGTGTTCGCTAAAGAGGCAGTCCTCGGGGTTAATTGGCTCGTTTTGTTTTTCCGAGTCGAAATAAGCAGGGCCGTCGGAGATACGCATTTTCATGAGATAGTAGTAGTCCTCAACTTCCGGCCACAGCACCTCAGTGCCGGCAAGCATTTCGTCCTTATATGTGTTGAAGTAGGCATCCGCCATTATCTCGGCTGTTTCTTTGCTCTCTGTGCCGGTAAGTGGTGGTGAGCCGGATGAAAAAATGTTTTCCCACTCCTCCCACCTCTTTGATTTCGAGTACCGTATGATGGCTTTGAATTTTTTTCCTCTCCAGCCGGGTTTTTTTAACAGTTTTGACAGAAGTGAATCGTAGTGCAGCACCGTTGCCACAACAATATAGATGGTGTCTTTCTGTCCGATTTTCATAAGGGCCTTAAAAAACCAATCCTCGAGTTTCCTTCTTTGTTCAACCGACATGACCGCCTCGTCGTTTTCCAGGTCATCGCAAATAACCAGGTCAGGGCGGCGGCTGCCGTGTCTCATGCCGCGAAGCTTCTGTCCGGCTCCGACCCCGCGGATTTTCACTCCATTGTGTGTTATAAGAGTATCAGCCCTCCATATTTTACCCTCTCCGGTGATGTGTGGGAAATCCTGATTAAGACGTTCGTTGGTTTCCAGTTCGGCCTTTATAAAGGAAATGAAGTCTTCCGACTGGCTTGTCGTATCTGAGACAATGAGTACAAAGTTACGGGCGTTAAAGGCAGTGGTCCATAAAGGGAGAATCAGGGTGGTCCAGGTTGATTTGGCGTTACCACGCGGGGCGGCGTCAACTTCTTTAGTGCCGCCTGAGGTCGCCGCCCCCTTTACGCCGGGCTTTGATGACTCTGCCGCGGCCTCAGTAGCAGAGCGCACCAGTTCCATGTATCGCTCGGAGAGGTATTTGTGGAGTTTGGATGATGGTGATTTTATGTAGTGTGGGAAATATGTGCGGGCAAAGAATTCGAGGTCTTCAGAGGCTCTTTTTATTCTAAGGGTCTGGGCGGTTTTACCATCTGTGCCGGCAGTGTCCTCAAATGGTTTTGTATGTGAGCTGATTTGTTCTCTGAGAGCCTCGATGTCTTTAAATATTTTTTTTAAATTAGCCATATTTTTCCGTCAGAAACAACGTGAAGGCATCAATGTGTTTTTCCACACTCTTGATGCCGTCGGGGTCGTTTTTAAGAAGCCACTGGACGTAAATTTTCATGAGGTCCACATAGGCGTCAAGTTTTGACTTTGCTGTGGTTTTGTAGAGGTTGTTGATAGTGTTGACAAGGGAAGTGTATGCATTTGTGGATTGGTTATCCAAAGTGCCGAGGGAGTCGTAATTTTCCTTTTGTCTTAGGAGGTCTGCTATCAGTGACTCGGTTGTTACGGCTTTAGCTTTTCTGAGCTTTTCGATTTCGAGTTTTTCTTTTTCTGAGCGCTCTTTCCATTTATATTTCTCCGCCCATTCCGTAATTGTTTTTACGGTAAGGCGGAACTTGTATTTTTTGTTAAGCTCTTTGACGGCCTCCTCTGAGTTACCTTCGAAATCTCGCCACACCTGCCATGCGACGTCTATGTTTTCAAGGATAAGTGATTTTCTAACCATTTTGCCTACCTCTGGGGATAAAGACGCCCTCGTCTTTGATAATGCCGTTTAACAGGTCGTCACCGTAAGCGGTAATTCCCACCTCGCAAATTTGGCCGCTAAATTTCTCATTACGTTTTACATAGCCCTTGTCCTCAAGGTAGCGCAGTTGAATCTTCAGGTCCTCGGTAAGAAGTGCATAACCGAAGAGGTAGAGCCTTGCTCTGAGTTCCTCCTCGTTTATGTACTCCTCCGGGTCGGACTTTAGAATCTCCAGCACATAACCTCGCAATATCAACTCTTTCAAAAGTTTCATATTCATTCGTTAATCTCCTTAGCCGAGGGTTTTTCTTTAAAACCGGTACCCTGTCAGTCTCTGTCCATTCTGTCAATAATCACCCTGAGCATGATGAGAATGTCGAGGTGTTCCTTGTTGTCTTTGGTTAAAAAATCATGTATAGCGCCGTGGAGGCCTTCCATGCTCTGTGCCTGACGTGCAAGTGCGGAGGCTTGCTCCTTCTGGGCATGAACAAACTCACAACCGATTTTATTTATGAACTTATACCCAAGAATGATAGCAATTAGTGCTAAAGCCATACCGGGCCCTCCCTGACCCACCGCTTTTATAAGCTCTGTCAGTTCCATGTCAGTGGTATAATGCCTTTAAGCATAAGTTAATGTTAATCACAACGTAATTGTCAGGTCATTTAAACGGTTTTTAAAAATAAGAGAAAATGCGGGCAAGAGGTTATATGACACAGTCACCAACCACACAGCAAATTCGTCTTGCGCTCTATATTGCTATTGTGTATAATTGGTGAAATGTGCTCCTGTTTAAAATAAATTCGCATGAAATTAACTATGATAGAGGAGGAGGAGGATACCAATGCAATGGAGAAGTGTTACACTTAATATTTCCAACGAGCAAAGGAAAGTTTTAAAAGAACTCGGCTTGCAGTTTGCCGGAGAGATAGAAAACAGTGGGACAGCTGATAAAAAAATCCTTGAGCCGCTAAAAGAAGAGCTTTCATACATCATCAACGCCAACTCCGAGGTCAAGGCCATTGTCAAAGATGCACTTGCAACCGGCAATCATTACACTCTGCGGCTCATTGACTCCGACAGCGAAATCCTGAACCTCCCGTGGTCAATGGCTGAGGAATCAGAGACAGACACTCCGCTTGGCAGTATAGAAAGCCTCCATATATTAAAAACGCCGGCTGCTGTAATTGATAAAAAGTTATCAGATTTTACACCGTATATAGAAGCCCCGTTAAAAATCCTGATTATGATTTCCTCCCCGCTTGATTTGGATTACAAATCACGGCTTTCATATGAACAAGAAGAGTATGAGATACTGAAAGCCTTTGAACCGCTTCTTAAAACCGGCCATGTTGAAATAGACTACACGGATGACGGCTCACTTGAGGCGCTGAAATCAAAAATCAAAACCAACAAATACCACATTCTGCACTTTTCAGGCCACGGGGCATTTTATAAAGGGCGGGGTTACTTGGCTTTGGAAGACCATTATAATCTAAAGAAAAAATTTGTAGATGAAGATAAATTTGCAATAGCGATTAATTCAAATCCCGACTATAAAATCCCACTTGTTGTGCTGTCATCGTGTCAAACCGCTCAGGGCGGCTCCGAGCGGATTCTAAGAGGCATAACCGGCAAGCTCCTAAACGTTGATATTCCGGCTGTTGTCTCAATGGGTATGTCGGTTTTTGAGGAACACGCAACATTTTTTACGGCGGAACTTTACAAGGAGCTTGCTGATAGGCAGCACATTATGCAGGCATTTACCTCTGCAACAAAACGGCTGAAAATGTTTGAGCAACAGGTGGCAGACAAGGGCGGTGATGTATCACAACAGTGGATGATTCCCAATTTATACGTCTCGCAAAAAATAGAGAAACTTGTGGATTGGGACGGCGCACCGAAACCCCTGATATTAACAAGTTACCGGTATGTGACAGAGAGAAAGCATATGTCTGTAGAGCACGGTGCGGATTTCCTGTTTGTAGGGCGCAGGGAAGAGAAGGCAAAGGTGTTTGAGCCGTTTTTTGATAGAATTCCCATACTGCTGAAAGGCCAGGGCGGGGTTGGTAAAAGCACAATGGCTGAATATATGGTTCAACGGGCGGTTAGTAAAAATCCGGCTAAAACGTTTCCGGTTATTATCACTGATAAGGTGCGCTCGATTGACAATGTTTTGGAAGTAATTGAAAGCACCATGTTAAAAACCGGCTCTAAAGAAATGCTTACCGTGACAATTTCGGCAAAATCTATCCCTGAGGCGATAACTCGGCTTGATACGATATTGAGAATGTTTGCAGCAGATTACGAACCGGTGTTGGTATTTGACAATCTGGAGACTTTTCAGCCCTCGCCCACGGCCGGGTTTAGCGATGAGTATAAAGACATTTACGAGGTGATAGAGCATCTTTGCAGAGAAAAAATCGTGCAGTTGGTTTTAACCGGCAGGTACAGCATCCCGGGGCTTGAGAATCTGATAGAAATTAACTTAAACAACATCGGTTTTAACGATTACTGGAAAAAGTGCCAATATCTCGAACTGTTTGAAATTCATAATGAGCTAAACAAGAAATTCTATTTAGACACAATTTTTAACAAGCAGGAAGCCGGGTTTGTTGACATGGTGAGATTTTTACATAACAACCTTGGTGGGAATTTCAGGGCGCTGGAGTTATTTAATAAAATTTATATTGAAAAGAAAGAGGAAATTAAGGAATCGCTCAAAACGATTGCCGCAATGAAAAATACTCTGGGTGCCGCCGTCACGGATGTTAAATCAGATATGGCGCTGAACCTTATTTTTAAAGAGTTATTAAAGCTGGTTAGTGACGGGCAAAAGCGTGTTCTGTATCTGCTCTGTAATTTCAGAATTCCGGTTCCGGTTAATACACTTAAAACACAACCGGATGGACAGGCGCTGACAGACAAAGACTTAGGGGCAGCCCTTGAGCATTTAGGCAATCTGACCCTCATTGAGATTTCAACGGTTAGACTGGACGACAGCAATACTATTCAATACTATTTCGTAACGCCGATAATTAATGATTTATTGAAAGAGCATGGCGGGCAAAGTACTGTAGCAGTTGAATTTTCATGGAAAGCAGCCGGTGATTATCATTATGATATTGTAAAAAATCATGGCGGTGGTCTGACTGAATATGAGGAGGCGTTCTATCACTACCACAAAGCCGGAATTAATGAAGCCGGAGTGAAGGATAAAATTAATGAAATCGGAGCAAGACTGGTCAACTACTATTATAAAAACTCGTTGTATGCAACCGCCCTTTATTACTGCAAAGCTGTTTACGAGCTGCTCGGGTTGGAGTCGGATTTACATGTTTTAAATAATATGGGGCTAATACTGCAATTAAAAGGTGATATAGACGGTGCCCTGAAGATTTTTTTAGAGATTAAAGAAATATTAAATTGTAAGGTTGATAAGAATCAGGACGATAAGGAGTGGGAAGGGGCTACTTTAAATAATATCAGCCAGATATATGATGCCCGCGGCGATTATGAGAGTGCCCTTAAGTATATGCTTGAGAGTTTAAAAATCATGAAGGAGATTGGCGATAAAAAGGGGGAAGGGACTACTTTAAATAATATCAGCCAGATATATAGTGCCCGAGGCGATTATGAGAGCGCTCTGACGTATCTGCTTGAGAGTTTAAAAATCAGGAAGGAGATTGGCGATAAAGCGGGGGAAGGGGTTACTTTAAATAATATCAGCCAGATATATAGTGCCCGCGGCGATTATGAGAGCGCCCTGAAGTATCTGCTTGAGAGTTTAAAAATCAGTAAGGAGATTGGCGATAAACAGGGGGAAGGGGTTACTTTAAATAATATCAGCCAGATATATCGTGCCCACGGCGATTATGAGAGCGCCCTGAAGTATCTGCTTGAGAGTTTAAAAATTAGGAAGGAGATTGGCGATAAACAGGGGGAAGGGGTTACTTTAAATAATATCAGCCAGATATATGATGCCCGCGGTGATTATGAGAGCGCTCTGACGTATCTGCTTGAGAGTTTAAAAATCAGTAAGGAAATTGGCGATAAAAGCGGCGAGGCAATTACCCTTTTTAACCTTGCGATGTTATACGATGCAACCGGCAAAAAAGCAGAATCGGCACAGTGCCTGAAGGAAGTAATAGAAATCAATAAGACGTTAAAGAGTTATGAAATTATACAGGCGTTAAAGAGCGCAGGGATAAATGGGTAAATACCAATTTGTTTTTTTAGCTGCAATCCGGTATCGTCACAAACAAATTTTTATAACAAACATTGTTTCGCTTCAGGTTCCAAGATGAGATGATTTCTTTTATGAAAACAGCGAGTTCTTTTCTTCCGCCTGATCTTTCTTTTTAAGGTCTTTTTTAGGGCTGCCCGACTCATCGGGTTCATCGGGTCTTTCAAACTCTTTCAGGACATCTTCCAGCTCCTCCTCAGTTTTTCTCAGGCGGGATTTACATAACTTTATAAGGACAATAGCTGTACGTACTTTCTCCGTCAGTAAATCCACGTCTATGGTTTCATCCTCTATCTCGGATATTATCGCCTCGATTTCCTGTATCGCTTCAGAGTATTTTTTTTCTTTCTTCACTGTCTATACCTCAGTTGTATTGATTAATAACGGCGAGGCGGCTGAAACGCCGCTGACTATGCTCTCTATTTGTCCTGTTGCTAAAATCGTTTGAAGTGTCATTCCCTCTTTTACCTGCTCAGGTGTTCTTATGAGTTTCCCACCCTCATCCATTGTTATGCTGTAACCCCGTTTCAACACATTTTCCGGGTTTAAGTTACCCGCCGCCCCGCTAAGAGTCTTTAACCTCTCCTTCTCTTTATTTACCAGCCGCTTAAGTGATAACTCAAGACGACTCCGTATGTAATCAAGCCCGGCTTTAAGGTTACGTAAGTCGCCTGCAGCAATACTGTTAAATTTCTCACTCAGGGTTTTAATATAATTTTTTTGTCTTTGTATAATTTTAAGGGTAACTAATACAGAGGTACTGTAGGTTTTAATCGCATATCTGCTCCTTAAAATTGCCGCAGCAACGCCGTGTTTTAATGCCCCGGAAAGTGTAATAAGACCGCCGTCCAGTTTGCGCTCCCTATCTCTGACAGAGGTGACAAGCTCTTTCAACCGCCTGTCAAGCGTGTCCTCAAACTCCCTCGCACGCTCTACTATAAACGCTGCGGCAGCCGTGGGGGTCTTTACCGATGTGTGGCTAACCTCATCAATTACCGAGCGGTCCCTTTCATGTCCTATTCCGCATATGACAGGGATGTTTAAAAGAGCCACTGCCCTGCCTATTAGATAATTATTAAACGCATCTAGGTCAACCGCTCCACCGCCCCCTCTGACTATCACTACCACATCGGGTTTATCCACAGCGCCCTGACACTTTCTGACAGACTCAGCAAAAGATTCCTCCACACGCTCCCCCTGCATAACCGTCTCATACAGGGTTACATAGAACAGATACCCGTAGGGGTTAGATTTAAGATGTCTGAGAAAATCCTCAAACCCCGCCGCCCCTTTAGATGAAAACACCGCAATATTTTGAATCACCACAGGCAGCGGCAACGCCTTGTTGCGGTTTAATATCCCCTCAGTCTCAAGCCTCAGCAGTATCTCCCGCTTTTTCCTTGCCATCTCACCCAGTGTATAGGACGGGTCTATACACTTTATTATCAGGCTTAAACCATAACGCTCATGAAACGTCAGTGCCGCCTCAAGAAGTATCTTTAACCCCTTTGAGAGCTTCACCCCCGTCACATTTTCAAATTCCGAGGAAATCATTTTATAGGAGGACGCCCAAATCCTCGCAGAGGCGTTTGCCCGTATCCCGCTGTCGTCCTTTTCCACAAGTTCAATGTAGCAGTGACCGCGTGCATCAACATTTAACGAGGCAATCTCCGCAGTTATCAGGTAACTCTCAGCAAACGTGCTCTCAAGCACTTCCTTCACGATAAGATTAAACTCGTACAGACTTAGTGCAGGTTTTTTTTGAATCATCTCGACCGCACAACCTTCCCGCCGCCGCTGTCTATCCTGTAGCCTTCAGTCACGGCAGGGTCTGCCGGAGTTACAGTTATGCTTCCGTTGAGTGTTCCCCAATAACTAACCTCGACTTCTTTTTCTCTCTTAGCATCGGAGTATCTGGCGGTTAATGCAGCTGTGAAATTAATTAATCTCTCATCCGGCGTTGCAGAGGCGTCCTTGTTTGTCAGCAATGTGGTAGGTGAACCTACACCCGCCACACTAAAAAACACGGAACCATCTCCGGTAAGGAGCTCGAGTTTTTCGTTTTCAACCTGATTCCTGCCGACAATTGCCTTACAGGTGGCACTCAGGCGAAAATGCCTGCCCAGCTGAAGCAGTGTGATGTCTCTGACAGAGGCGTGGGGGTCATGCCGAAGGAGTTCCTTCAACCTATATGAGTAAATCGGGTCAGTCAGCAGGCAGCCACCCGCAGGAGCCGGATAATCCGTCAGGCCAAGTTCCTTTGCCAGAGCCATCTGAGGCTTTCTGGTTCTGCCGTTCATTGCATAGAGCTGCTCTGTGTCAACAAGCCCCCGCTCCTGCGCTATGGTTGGTTTCAGAAGTTTGGCGCACAGCGGCCTGAGCACAAGCCCTGCAACTCCGGCGTCTCTGTCAATAAGAGGAAAACACTCACGTCTTTGGCTCATCGGCCTCTGCCCCAGCACCTCACCGGTTACAAGAAAATCAGCACCTGTTGAGTGCATCAGCTTCAGCGCCTCTTTAAGCATTAGAATCCGGCAGTCTATGCATGGGTTCATGTTCTTACCGTGCCCGTGGCGGGGGTTTTTAACAATGTCAATAAAACTCTCACCGAGTGTTATCATTTCAACGTCAAAACCAAATTTCGCGGCTAAATCATATGTCGGCCGCCCGCAGGAAGACACCCCTGAGGCGTCGCAGCCAAAATAGGTCTGAAACGTCACGGCAGTTATTTCTATGTTCTGCCTGAGTAACACCAGCACGGCCAGTGTGCTGTCAAGGCCGCCCGATAGTAATGCCACTGCTTTAGACATTTTAATTATTTTACCTTGTTATACTAACATTTATTAAAATCATTTTTCTAATTTAAAAACCTCTATTACAGTTTGTTTCTGAAATAGAGATGGATACGGTGAATTTATACTTATCGAAATTTCGCCACCCTCACCTATATACGGATTTAGCAGCAAACCGCTTTGGCTATTGGATATTGTAAGCCTGTAGGTAAACGCCTCTGTGTTGTTTTTCAGGTGTATATACACAGGGGGGGCTTTAAAGACCAGCATAATAATCCTTCCGATAAGGTTATAATTAACAGTTATTCCGGCAAAGTTCAGTCCGGCAAAGTTTAGCTTTGAAAGCGTAACAGCGGAATTCATCTCTGTCTCTTTTTTAAAGAGTTTTTTTTCCTTAAGCACATCAGGCTTCTGTTTTTTTGCAAACAATATGAAGTCTCCGTCAATTGAAACAATCTCATACTCTGTCATAATAGTCCTGAAAGTTTTGGGCTCATAAAAAAAAGAGTTTTTTTCATCTATACTGCCGGTTGAATAAAGAATAAACTGCGGGGCTTGCGGCGTCCTTAGTTGTTTTTCATTGAGGGAATCGAGCAGCACAGTGTATGCAGAGTATGACTGAAAAATCGGCCTTGGCGACCACTTAAAACCGTAAAGCTCAGCCATTATGATGTGAAACGGATAAATATCAACGCTGTGGCCGTTAATTATGCCAATAGTTTGTGGACTAAGGTAAAAAAACTTTGATAAGGAATTTTTATTTAATTTCTTGATGTCTATTTTTATCCCGCGTAACTCATCAAAAATAAAACGCAGAGGAAGAACTATACGCCTTGTTTTTAACATAGGATATCCGGCGATTGATTTTGTGGTATTTTTAGCATTAAGGTAAAAGGAACCAAGTGCCAGAAAAAAAATAAAAAAAAATAGAAAACTCTTCAAATAGATATTAAGAGTTCTTTTTTGTGAAACATAAAAAAGTGAAAACAGTATGGCGGCACTTCCCCAAAAACCGGCAACGTGTTCAAATCGCTGCCTTACAACACCGTGTTTAAACAAAAAGAAAAAAGCTCCGGCCGACAAAATTAAAAATATTGCCGGCTGTTTGTTCTTTTTTACAACAAAATATGCCAATAAAGAAAAATAGAATATGAGTATAAACAGTGAAATGTATATCTCAGTTAAACTCCCATAAAGTGCCATTGCAGCATTGTAGCCCGATGATATCTCAACAGAGTTTCTGAAAAAAGTTAGCAGCTCCGATGGGCTGCCGATTAGAATTAATCCCTGCACAAAAATAAAAACGCAATAGATAATAACTGAAACTGCAAAGTCCTGAAATCGCCTTTCCTTTAATAAAATCGCCTCAAAAGCTAAAAAAGTACAAAAAAGAGATATCCCATATGAAAACTTAAAATAAAAAAATACGCTGAAACCAAACATGACCGGGATGAGTATCCTATAGTCATTTTTGCCTGCAGCCAGATACATATATGCGGCAATCAACAAATAAATATAGTGTTTGGACTCCACATCAAACTGCAACACTATCGTAAGGACGGCAAAGACCAATACAAAATCAGGCAAAGAAATTTTTTCATTTTTTCTAAGAAATAAAAACACAACAACAAATAAAGCTAAGTGAATAAAAGTGGTAAATATAGCAGAATATGCCCACAGTGCTCTGTCAATATAGACAGGAAACATAAGATAACCAAGAGGTCCGTAAGTAAAGAAAATATCTTTGCCGGTGATAAGACCGTTTTGTTTAGCTTTATGAAGGCCATAGACCCATGAATCATCCACTCCGTTTTGTAATGAAAGATATAAGAGAGGGATAGAAAGAAAAAACGCTGAAAAGGCTATCAGTATGGGAGCAATAGCGGTAGTATAATTTTTATTTTTTAGCCTGTTAGTTAAATAAACCATCTGAAAAAATCATTCTATACGCTAATTGACCACAGAGATGGTGTAAAAGGGTACCTTCATATTTTTCAGTTCATATGATTTTGCAAAAAAAGGCTGAGCTTTCTTTAAATCATCATATGAAAAAGTACCACCCTTTTCAAGAATGAGATAGCTGAGCGTCATCTGCCCCTGATACGGAATAAAACCACCCTGGGCTATTCTGTAATTTTTCTCAATGTAAGGCCATGATTTTAGTTTCATCAAATCAGGCATGGAATTAGCATAAACAAAGAGGTATCTCGAATTAAAATTTTTTTCATAGGCAATGACGTCCTCCTCAGTGTTTGGAGTACCAAAGCAAAACCTTTCAGCAAAGTAGCAGACTCCCAGCTTCTGGGCTGATACTGTAAGCAGAAATCTATCCTTTTCTAATGTATGGGTTTTTATATACTCTCCGGCTATGTCTATGCCGAAAAACTGCTTGTCATATTGCCTGGTAAGAGAGGCATTTACCGCTGTCAGGCTTAAAACCGGCACTATCAACGACAGAGCGGCTGTTATGTAGTGTTTTTGCAGTTTCCTGAAAATTAGTGAAAAGACATAGTTAACGCAGTGTGCCATAAGGAAAGCGGCAAGGAAAACATAAGGCATCTGGTAGTAACTGTGCTCTTTAAAATAGAAATTAAAAACAGCCAGGTAACAAATGAGCGATATAAAATAGAAGGTGAAAAAACCTCGGGCTTTTTTATAGACCAGAGGTAGCAGCAGAAGGCCTGCCAACATAAGAAGTCCATTAAATAATGTATAGTTGTCAACAAAAAAACTCAGCAGCATGTTTGAGTTTGCTCTCCAGAAGTTAAGGGTAAACGGCTCCAGCAGCCTTATTTTATGAATCGAACCCTCCGTCAGAGTTTCATTTATGTTTGTAATGTTGGTAAGCCAAATATAAAACGGCAGTATTGCAAAAATCATAAAACCCGAAAGGGATTTTCGCATTTTATTATCTTTTATTTTTTCAAATGTTTCCTTTAATGGTACGACACCCAGTACGGCAATTGCAGGAATAAGAAACGACATTTTAGCCATGCCTGCTACAGCCAGTGACAGGGCGGACAGAGATGCGTACTTAAAAGACGGTTTTTCCACCCATTTTAGAAAGAACAGATAAAACAGCATAACAAGAAACAGGCAAGGCGCCTCCGGCTGGATGTTTCTTCCAAAAAAAACGCTCAACGGCATAATAGCCATATATACGGCGGTAAGCACAGATACGTTGACATCATCTGTGAGTCTTTTAACAATAACGTAAGCAAGGACAATCGTACCCATAGAAAAGGCTATCATCTGAAGGCGCATCACCCAGAAGGATATACCGAGGATTTTCCACAGAATGACTCCGATAGCCGGAATAAAGGGTAACTGCGGGTACTCCTCATAGTAAGGAATGTCTTTGTCGGCGGCCTGAAAGTAAACATGCCTGTGAATGGAGATACCGGTTTTATAGAAATTAAGAGTTTCGCTCAGATGCTGGTTTTCCTTCATGTTGTGATAGCCGATGCTTGGGTAGTCAAGGTGGTAAGAGCGCAGGTAAAAGCCGTAAGCAAGGGCTATTATCAGTATTATCGCCGGATATTTTGTCTTAAGAAATTGCACGTCACTTCCTTTACTATGAATGTCGGCATAGTATCACATTTATCGGATAAATCCGGCAAACTGCATCAATAGAGCAAACTGCCTCTGTCTGTAACCTCCAATAATAGCCTGTCCTTAAAAAATAAATCAAGGTTCGGGAAAGGTGGAGTCATTAACATAGGTGTAAAAAAACCTCGTGAAACTTACAAATTACACATAATTTAATAATCCTTTGATATAAATCGCAACTACTCCAACTCATACGAGCAGGCAGCCATAACGGCACTGAGTATAGCAAACTCCATACCCTGTTTATGGTGGAAAGTTGTATCAAACAAACCACCGATGAAAATAACCAGAAAAGCACCCAAAGCTCCATATTTAACAGTTTTCTCATAACTGGAAAGAGCTTTGAAGGAGACCCAGGTTTTTAAAAAACCATAGATTATTAATATCAGGGATGTTATTCCAAAAATTCCTGTTTGCACCGCCGTGTTGAGATATAAACTGTGAGCGTCGTAAACCGCCCTGCCGCCATCCATGTGAGGCGGGAGTGAAAAATTAAAGTTGTTTAAACCGACTCCTGTTAAAAAGTTGTCTTTAAACACTGTAAAAGCATATTTCCATATTTCAATACGGTGTATGAGAGATTCGGTAGAGAGAAGCTTGCTCCACATGGGTTTATATAAATAGAGCACTGTGAGGACCATAGGTGTAAAGAAGACTATTATCAGAATACTTTTGCGGGTGTTTTTTTTCCATAACAACAGGATAACAATAAACAGGGCAAGGGCAACAAATGAGGTTCTCATGGTTGTCATAACGGATGCTGCAAGTGTAATAAAGATTAGTGTAAAGAGAATAACCGTCTCTGCTTTGCCGCCTCGTTCTCCATAGACAAACATGCTTAACATGGCGGTAGCCGATATAATGAGGTACATGGCGGTATAGTTATAGTGTCCCAGGGCGGGAATTGAAAGTACGGAGTGAGTAAGCAGGGAATTATATATTCCATAAGCTGAAACAGCACCGGTTGAGATAAAAAAAGCCCAGAGGAGAAGGTTGACATCTCTTTTTTTACAAAATCCATGGAAAACAAAAAAAGTAACCGTATTGCGTAAGACGTCTCGTATTCCCTTTATGCTTTCATATTTGTTTTCCGAGAAAAAAGCGGCGGCACACGATACCAGCAAAATCAGCAGAAAACCATAATGGAGCGCTGTCATTTTTATTCTAAGGCTGCCGTTGTATAAGTTATAAAAAAAAATAGGCACCATAAATAAATAAAGCGAAATATTTTTCAGGCTTTCCGACAATGGTAAAGCAAGCAATAAAATTGCGGCAGCGGCAAGATTGATATTATCTGCATTATTTTTTAAGTATAACTTAACGTTATAATTCATAAAAGTGCCGGTTTGCTTTGATTACCTGTATGATTAACATGACCGTAAAATTCCGCCCTTAAGCTTGTAGTTTTAATTATCTGAAATAACATTTCTCTGATACCGCTGGTTATTATAACACAGTGCGCTTTTAATAAATTAAAAAAAATGAGCTCCTTACCAGATCGAGTTGGTAGAAAAATAAGAAGCAGCCTCTGTCGCCTTAAAAGTGTGACATGTGCAAGACCAGGATTACCTTGCACATTCACATCTTCTTACAAAATCAATATGAACATACTTTTGAATTTCACTATAATAGAAAATAATGCTTGACAATACAGGATATATCCTGTATAATAAAAACATGAAAGATTTAGATTTCATTAAATTAATCAAAAAACACGGATGGGAGCTTGATAGAACAGCCGGAAGCCATCATATATATAAGAAAGGAAACGACTCTATCTCAATTCCCGTACACAAAAAAGACTTAAAAAGCGGCACATTACATCAATTGCTTAAAGACAGCGGTTTAAGCCTCAATGATATAAAAAAAGGAAAAAAAAAGACATCGTAACTATAATACAAAAAAAGGAGGTAATTATGAAAACTTTAAAATATCCTGCGAGGTTTGTACGCTACTATGATGATGGTGAATATTATGTTGTCACATTTCCCGATTTAAAAGGATGTGTGACTCAAGGCGAAACAACTGAAGAGGCTCTCTTCAATGCAACAGAAGCATTGACAGGTTATTTGACCTCTATTTTTATCAGGAATTTAAACATACCAGAACCGTCAAATATTACAGGAGACAACATTTATTTTATCGAACCTGATGCAAGCATATCAATCTCGATAAATTTGAAGAAATTAAGACAGGAAAGAGGTATCAGTCAAACTGAATTAGCCAATATGATAGGGGTTAAATATCAAACATACCAAAGACTTGAAAACCCTCTTAAGTCTAACCCGACTATAAAAACATTAAGCAATATTGCAAAAGCATTCCACAGGAAATTACATGTAGAGATTACTTAATTTATTATATTGGCGACACGCTTGCAGCCATCCATCTTTTTACTTACTGATAAAACACTGTCCTCACCACGCCGCCAATCTCAGCCGTCACGGTATTAAATTGTACCCAAGCCGCACCGGTACCGGTGGCGTCATGTGCAATATGTATATATTTTGTGCTGGCGCCGGTAGCCCCTCCGGCACGAGGCAAGGTCGGCATTAACAAAACTATTTCCTTGGCAATTTAAAAAAACATATATTTATAGCGGCTCCATTATGGATAATTCATGGTTTTTTATGATAGACTATCTGTGGTTTAAACCCTTACTTTAATAATCAATACCATTGGAGGTGTACCAATGCCTTACAAGAACGCTTCAGAGTGCTGGAGAGACATAATGTCTGATGTGAAGAAAAATGCAGGGCTTCTTTCCGAAATCGAAAAAATAGCAAGGGAAAACATGCAGCCTGCTAATGTTGTATTTGGCACATCAGGATGGCGCGGAGAGATAGGCTTTGATTATACGTACAACAATTTTAAAATAGTTACAACGGCAATAATAGAAATGTTTAAAGAACAGGACCCCGAGGTTATGAAGGCAATGGGTGTGAAGGACTACAATGAGATCAAAAAAAGAGGAGTGATAGTCGGCCATGACAATAGATTCCTCGGCCCCGACTTTGCCAAAACAGCTATTTCTCTCCTTAGCAAGGAAGGCATCAGGACATACTACAGTGGTGAGACGACAACACCTGAGTTCTCGACTGCTATTGAGGAGCTGGGCGCATCATGCTCCATAAATCTGACTCCGTCTCACAATCCTGCTCAGTGGGCAGGGTTTAAGTTTAACCCCTCAGACGGCGGCCCGGCAGGCAGTGAAATCACAAAAGTTATTGAAAAGTTTGCCAACTCAATGATGGAAAAAAAACTGACAATTCCTGACCCTGAAAAAGCAAACTTTGAGACAATTGACCCCGTTGCTCTTTATGAGAAATTTATAAACAAGAAAAAAACTTTAAACACTCAGGAGCTGAGAAAGTTTATTGACGAAAATGACTGTTTTATTTGCATAGACCATGTCCACGGCTCGACAAGGACCCGTCCTCAGAGACTTCTGGGAGACTCCCCTAAGATAAAGTATTTCAGAACCGAGGATGATTATCTCTTTGGTGGAATTGCCCCTGAACCCTCCTCTAAGAACATGAAAATGGTGACGGAAGCTCTGAGAGGTTCAACGGCAAAGCTCAAACTTGGCGTTATCATGGACCCTGACGGTGACAGGATACGATTTACAGACGGCACCACGGAGCTGCCCATGAATTACTTTGGAGCACTGGCTTTTCACTTTTTCTATAAATACAAGGGATTAAGAGGGGTTGTGACAAAGTCAGTGGCAACAAGCAATTTTGTAAATGCTATTGCTGAAAAACTCGAGCTAGGCATTAAAGAAACCATGGTGGGATTTAAAAACTTCAGGCCCTACCTGCTGCCCTCAGGCTCAGAGCGGGCAATCATTGCATTTGAGGAGAGTGACGGAATATCGGGTTACAACCACACCCTTGAGAAAGACTCCATCTTCGGACTTCTGGTTGCAATAGAGATGATGGCAAAGACCGGTAAAAACATCGGCGATTACTTCAGAGACGTGCAGGAGGAGTTCGGGTACTTTTACCCTGACCGCTCAGGTGTTGAGGTTGACCGCTCCCTTGTCGGAAAACCACTTATTGAGAAGCTTTCCAAAATCAGGGAATCCATGCAGCCCGGCACATCGGTTACCTTTGGCGATACTACCAAAACCGTCAAAACACTAATCACTGTGGATGGTACAAAGATTGTCTTTAATGATGACTCGTGGCTGCTGATAAGACCCTCCGGGACAGAGCCTAAGGTCAGATTTTATATCGAAACACGCTCGGAGGCCGAAAAAGACGTAATGTTTAAAAAGGCCGAGGAAATCACTAAAAACGCTATTGCTGCTTAGTCTGTGATAGTAAAAGATAGGGGGGATGACTCCGTCTTTCCCCTTATCTTTTTTTCTCAACTCACTGCTTTCCACAATCATTACAGATGGCTGCCTTATCGGTTATGTACCGGAGGTAAAATTCCTCTGTCCTGCAATTGCTTTTTTTTCATTTCCAGATATACTGTAAGGTTAATGCTTTTCTGTGCCAGGTCAGAGGCAGGGTCCTTTTGAATCACAGCATCAAAATATGCTTTTGAGCGTTGGAAATCGTTGAGTTCGAGATAGCAAAGCCCAAGGTTAAAGTTTATCTCTTTGATCTCCTTTGCATATTTAAGTGACTCATTAAACACCTCGACGGCTTTCAGAATAAGCGGTTCTTTTGCTGCAAAATCATCTGCTTGAGAGCCTAATTTCATATACAGATATCCCAGATTATTATATGAGCCGACATTGTGCGGGTTTTCATTTATAGATTCAAAAAGGAGGGTTTCAGCCCTGTGGTAGTTTTTTCTTTCTATCTCAATGATACTCAAAGAATTGAGCACGATAGATTTTTTTTCATGGCTTAAGTGTTTGAGATTGAGTGCATCTTGAAACTGCCTTTCCGCCTCATTGAACTTCTGCTGCCTCAACAGAGCTATTCCGTAATTGGTTTTTGTTATATCGGAGCGGGGATTTTTCTCGGCAGCATCCTGCCAGATAGTGAAATCAGAGCTCCAATCGGAGAGGCGGTTATAAGTCAGCAGTGCATAGGTTAAACAGATAACAACAAGCAGAGCCAATTGCCCGGTTAAAGGCCGGTTGCTGCCACTGCCTGTGGAGTGTTCCAGCGGCGGATATAAGAGCATAACCAGTAAGAAGCATAATCCGGCGGAGGGAAGATACAAGTAGCGCTCTCCGATAGGTGCAGCTATCTGAGACACTGCTATAGCAAGGGAAGGCATCAGGGTGAGCCCCAGCCATAGCAACCAAAAAGCAGCTAAAAAGTTCCGTCTTATTATTAAAAACACTAATAGAATAAGCGGCAAAATAAATAACACAGGATAGGCCCAGCTGGTGGGTACCTCTGGAATGATGCTTAAATTCAACGGAAGCAGCAATTTTTCGTAGTAGTAGGCGGTTGAGTTTATAAGGGTTTCAACGGCGGAGTATGGTGAGGTGTTTTTAACTAAAAAAGCTCCTGAGGTACCGGGAGTTTTTAATAAATCCTTCAACCATACAAACTTTCTCAAAAACATATAAACAACCAGCGTTGCAGCCATAGAAACACAAACAAGGGCTGCGTCTTTTTTAGAAGCTCCGGCAATGAAGACATATACCAAAGCTATTGCAATAAAAACAATAGCGTTTTCCTTGGAAAGAAGAGAAAACACGAAAAAAACCGATATAAGAAACAATCCTTCACGTTTTTTTTCATGTAAGAAAAGCAAAAGGGCTATAAAAGCAAACAAAAAGAAAAATGTGGCAAGCAAATCAGTTCTTGCAGATATCCAGGCAACAGATTCGGTATGAATGGGATGCAGTGAAAAGAGGAGGGCACAAAAAAAAGAGGCGCCTGAGAAATTATGTGGAAAGAGCTTCCAGTTCTTAAAAAAGATAAAAGAAGCTGCATATAGAAGCATTGAGTTTAAAGCATGAATCACAACATTGTGGATATGGTATCCGATGGCATTAATATGCCAGATAGTATAGTCAAAAGCAAAAGACAATGTTGTTATTGGTCTGTAGTACAGACCGTAACAAGTAAAAATGTCATAGGGCTTTTTTTTATTGAAAAGCATTGCCCCTTTGATTATTTCATCATCATCCCATATGAGGCCGCTTTTAAATGCAGGGATATAGATAATAACGGAAACTGCAAAAACAATACCCAAATAAACAGCATGGTGCAGATACGCTGTTTTGCCGGTGTTGTCTTTCATAACTATAATACCAATCCGCAATCAATCGTCTAACTTCGTTGGCCTAGGCGAAAGCTCAGGGGCGTCGCTTGTTCCTTTCCGCCTGCGTTTACTTCTGACTGCGAATTGGTATAAGTTGTGTAAACAAAACAACGGGAAGGACTTAACGTCCTTCCCGTTGCTTTCTAAATCTCTGTTGTAAAGAGACAATTGTTGTTAACTAACGGGTGGTTACCATCTGGCTGAACACAGCAGTGGTTACATTAGTGGTATATGCCAAAACGTTAACTGCACGGCTGGCAGCGGGAGTTACAAATACAACACCCTCATCTCCGGCGGCAGGGGTTGCGGAAATAAACAATGTATTACCTGTGTAGGGGCTCTTATCACCTTTGAATGAGTGATGTGAGATAAAATGTGTAATCACGCCTGCTATACCACCGGGAAATGCGGTGTAAGTTCCTGCACTACCCTCATTATAAACGGCATTACATGTTTTTCCGGTGTTGGTAGCTAATGTGGACTGGATACAACCCTGTGCACCTGATGCATCTGACACTATTATATAGGGGTCTCCGGCAACATATGCATCAAGATATGACTGTAAATCCGATACTGCGCCCTTTGCACCTGATTCAACTGCTCTTACTTTTGCTTTTTCTCTCTGCCCGAGGAACGCAGGAACTGCTATTGCCGTCAGAATACCGATGATTGCAATAACTATTAAGAGCTCAATCAAAGTAAAGCCTCGTTCCCCTCTGTTTTTCAAATCCGATATTACTTTAAACATCTGAAACCTCCAAATTGCTTTTATAGGCGGTTAAAAACCACCCATTAACCGACAGTTGCACTCCTAAATCTATCATCTCAGCCAACCCCATAATTCCTGTCATTCACTTAACAAACATATTAAGCCGGTCTCATGATCCACTTTCGTGCCCTGTCTGCTAATTAATATTATAGCAATTTGTATGCCAGATAAAAGAGCACGGAATAGATGGTAATAGAGATTTTTCGTGATAAAAACTGACAAAAGTTGTCACACATTGACATAAAGTGACATTTACCTGAGTCTGATATTCTGTGTGTTCCCACAGCAAATCTCAATGATTGTAGTGTCTAATTGCAGAAGTTTGCGATAGTTTTTCAGAGTTATATCCTTTTTATAATGGCTTGCAAAATTTCGTTGTCAATGAGTTTTACCTTTAAGGGCTGAGATTGCCACACCCCTTTGGGGTTCGCAATGACGGCGCTGGGCTGTGCGTTGACGTTTCTATCCGTCATTACGAGGAGCACAGCGACGTGGTAATCTCCTCTTTTAAAAAATTAATCAGAATTATTTGAAATATCTATTACTTTTGCAATTAGACAGTAGCATTGGATTCCGGGGGTAACATTGACAAAGATATTACAGGCAAGTTAAAATTATCAGACAGCGGCAGGCTGGTTTTAGAGTTTGCCTTTGAGAAATTTTGAAGCAAAAGGCGGCTATGGTGTTAAATAAAAAGGGCATGGGTGTTTCCGTTTTTTTGATGATATCATTTTTACTTTTTACATCGTGCACAAAAAAGAAAGAGGTAGAATCAGAGGTGCCGAAAAATCCTGAAAAATATATGGTCAGTCATAACGAAGGTTCAAAGAGCGCAGGCGGCACAAACTCTCACGGCAGAGACGATGTGAAACCACAGGGGCACGGTGGCGGTAAGGACTCAGTAAAACCCAAAATGGAAATCCTTGTGCCGGAGGACGTAAAGAATACGTGGGAGTCGGTAAAGTTATTGATAACTGATAAGAAAACCAATAAACAGGAAACTGCAGAGGTTAAGATTGGTGACAAGTATAAGGTTAGAGGCTCAGGGATTGTTATACATGTTGGGCAGCTGCTTCCTGATTTCAGGATGGACGCCCTTACGATGACTTCCATGTCCAATGAACCGAACAACCCGGCTGTTAATGTCACTATTGTGGAGGGCGGCAAAGAGATTTTTACGGGATGGTTATATAGCAGATTTCCTGATGTTCACCCATTTGAACATCCTCAATATGCTGTTATCTTGGTTGAGGGAGTAAGAAAAAAATAAGCAAATATCAACAGACCGCCGGCTTTACCGATGAGTCTGTAAACCGATAAACAGGAGTTTTATTACCATGGCATATACAATAGCATTTTCCGGTAAGGGCGGCACAGGGAAGACAACCCTTGCAGGGTTGACCGTAAGGTACTTAATGGAAAAGACAGGTAAGCCTATCCTTGCCGTTGACGCAGATAGTAATTACTGTTTGAATCTGGCACTTGGTGTGGAAGTTCATGCTACAATCGGCGGGATAAGGGAGTCATCGCTTGAAAGTGTCCGGTTAAGCGGACAGAGGCCGGGTGGGATGAGCACAGGGGAGCTCTTTGACTACCAGGTCCAGCAGTCCATAGTGGAGGCAAGGGGGTTTGATCTTCTTGTGATGGGAAGGCCCGAGGGACCAGGCTGCTACTGCGCAGCAAATAACGTAATCCGCAAGTACACCGATAAACTCGCTCAGGACTACGCATTTGTTGTTATTGACGCAGAAGCCGGCATGGAACACCTGAGCCGCAGAACCGAAAACAACGTTGACATAATGTTTACCATAACGGATGCCACCGTAAAGGCACTTGAGACGGCAAAAAGAATCAGTGCGCTGATGGATGAGCTAGGACTTAAAATATCGGAAAGACATGTAATCGTAAACCGTGTAAGGGAGGCGGGCAGCGAGGAGTTGAAAAAAGAGGCTACAACAAGGGGACTCTCAGTTTGCGGATTTTTACCTGAGGACGATGGTATCTCCACTGTTGACCTTTTGGGTAAACCGGTCTTTGATATTGCCCCAGGTGCGCCTGTGCTTACATCGTTTTATTCGCTTTTGGGTAGTACTCTGAAATATTAATGTTTTTTATCCCTGCTCTAAAGAGTTTATAGTTCTCTGTATCCTTAAGTGTAGCATATAACATGGTTAATTGAAACAACTGCGGCAGATGAGGGAAAAAATATGGAAATTGCAAATAATCCGGCTATTGAGGACCTATTAAAAATACTTAGAAATCTCAAAGGGTACGTAAGAGAGCGATACAGAGCGGAACTAAGAGGTGTTTTTGGCTCTTATGTGCGTGCAGAGCAAAGACTGGGCAGTGACCTCGATGTACTTGTCGAATATGATGATGGTGCAAACCTTATTGACCACGTGGGGTTGTCATTATTTCTACAAGAGTATTTGGGGCTTCCCTCTGTTGACATAGTGCCCGAGAGCGCTATAAGGGATGAAATCAGACAGGAAGTCCTCAATGAAAAAATACCGTTATGAGGAAATTACATTTTTATGTAAACGATATAATCGCTGCAATGAATGCAATAGAAAATTTTGTTGATGAAGCCGGGTATGATGACTTCATAAATGATGACAGAACAGTTAGTGCAGTTATAAGGAAACTTGAAATCATTGGAGAGGCAGTAAAACATATACCAGATGAAATCAGAAAGGAGTATGAGGATATACCATGGAAAGAAATGGCTGGACTCAGAGATAAGCTTATACATTTTTATTTTGGGATACAGCCAACTCTCATTTGGTACACGGTAAAAGATGTTATCCCTAAAATTAAACCGGTGCTGGAGACGCTACAAACTGAGATCGCAAAGAAAACTGATAAGTGGTAAGAAACAATAGCATGGACCCATCCTAAGTTTCTTTCTAAAAAAACGCCGTTGTCAGGCGATAGGGCGCTCCTGCTGAGAACTCTCCAACAGGGCCATAATTTGATTCTTAACCTCATCGGCAAGGCCCTGGTAGTTTTTATCTGAGTTTATATCCGGATAAACCGGTCTGCCTATAATAATTTCCACCTTGTGCAGCTTTGGAATAAAAGCTCCCCGCGGCAATACATCATGCGCACCCCTGATTAAAACCGGCACAAGCGGAACATTGCACTCATAAGCTAAAATTCCAACCCCCTTTTTAAACTGCTGAAGCGTTCCATCCACAGAACGCCCTCCTTCCGGGAATATACACAACGACCTGCCGCGGTTAAGCAGGTATGCCGATAAGGAAAGAGCACGCATCAGAAACTCCCCAGGGTCTATCGGAATTACATGGGCATAACGTGCAAATCTGCTTGAAAGATAACCGGTAAAGAATTCCTTAGCGCCCTGAAAAAACAGATTTCTAAATACCTTATGCGGAACACACGCGGATATAAAAAAGGCATCCAGATAGCTGCTGTGGTTTGGGCAAAGAATGTACGCAGTGCCTGGCAGGTTTTCCAGTCCTGATATTTCAGCCCCAAATAATTTTCTGAAAGAAACTCTCAAAATGAAATTCATAACCCTTGTTACATAATTTTCAAAAGTTCCGTTTAAAAAACCTGCGCATATAAGATCAGTTTTCTCAGGCGGCTCTTTCGACAGGATTTCCGAATAACCGGTTTTTACTGAAGTACCATCCAACAGCATTTCCACCGCCCCCCCTTCAACAAGTTTCGATACCGCCTCTACGCAATCATCAACCGTTTGTAATTCAACCATAACTGTCTGAGGAAGCCGGATTTTAAATCTCTCCTCGATTGCGGCAATAAGTTCTATTTTTTTCAGCGAATCAAACCCCAGGTCAAGTTCAAGGGTGTCAGTACCCCCTATCGGCGTCTTAATTTCAGCAACCGTGCGAATTATCTCAAGTAATACGGAAGCATACGCTCCGGAGGGTTCAACTTTAGCAGTGGTATCATCACCGGCTGCTTTAACCGCCCCGGCTTTTACCATCTCTTTGATAAGATAGCGCTGAAGTTTGCCAAGCCTTGTTTTAGGCAGTTCATCAGGCCAGAGTTTAAAACCCTTTAATCTCATATACGGCGGAAGCACTGTGGATATCTTGTTGATTGACCATTTAACCGACTCGTAAAGGGATGAGATTTTCATCTTCTTAGCGTAATCCATATCGCAGACAATCAAGGCGTTAAGCGAGGTGCTCCCCCTGCCGTCACTTTCCTCATAAACACAGATTTCTTTTATAAGCGGCTCCTCCAAATACTTTGCCTCCACATCCTCAGGATAAACGTTTTTACCTGAACTCAGTACAATTACCTCTTTTGCGCGTCCTGTTATAAATAAGTACCCCTCTGAATCAATATACCCAAGGTCTCCGGTATGTAAAAACCCGTCTTTGATGACGGAGGGTGTTTCACCGGAAACTGCACCGTAATATCCTTTCATAACCATAGGGCCTTTGATTAAAATCTCTCCGGTATCTGCAGTGCCGGCGATATCCCCTGCGCCTTGCAGGGTTTTAATGGTTACGCTGTTAAGTGGTATTCCGGCAGAGCCCGGTTTTCGTTTTTTTACCGGATTAAATGTAACAACAGGGGAAGTCTCAGTTAGTCCGTAACCCTCTATCACGGTAAAACCAAAAGCCTCAAGGCGGCTCATGGTCTCCGGTTTTAGTTTTGCCCCGCCGGAGGTTATAAATCGGAACTGCTCTCCAAATGCCTCCAGCACGGTCTTGAAAAAAACAGTCCCTGCATTTATGTCAAATACCCTTCGCAGAAAATCAGACACTGAGAGCAGATTTTTTGTCAGAAACTGGATATGGGCAGGCTGTGCCGCTATCTTATTGTCTATTGCGTTTAAAAACATATCAAGCAGCCGGGGAACACCAATCATGACTGTAACCCGGCAGCTACGGATAGTGTTAACGAGCTCTACGCCTTTAAGCCCCGGCGGATAAGTTATCGTTGCACCAAGGAGCAGGGGAACAAAAAATGTACACATAAACGGATATGTATGATGGGCTGGAAGCACTGAGAGGACATTATCTCCGTTAGAAATAATACCGGTTTCAATTACCGCCTTAGCGTCAGAGCAGAGGTTTTTGTGGGTTAATAAAACACCCCTTGGTTTGGAAGTAGTACCGGAGGTAAAGATAATTGAGGCGACCTCATCATCAGAGGGAAGTTGTTGATACTTAAAAGTTGAACGGGTATCGGAGTCCCAAATATCTTGAAATTCAGGACTGTCAAAAGAAATTATTGTTTTGTTCCGGGCACTGAGAGCCCCCTGGACCTTATCTTTAACAGTAATGCCTGAAAAAATTACCTCGGCCCCTGAGACTGCGACAAGGTTTTGAATTTCGTTATCTCCCAGTTCGGAATCTATGGGGACACATGTAGCACCGAGAAATGAGGCTGCAAGGTAAGCTGCACACCACTTTGGCATATTTTCCGAACAAATCACCACACTGTGGCCAATTTGAACTCCCAGCACGGATAAGTGCTGTGCTATGTTGAGAGTTTTATTTAAAAACGCACTGTACGTTATTTCTGTTTTGGAATAAGAATCCTGTGTTTTGTGGTATTGAATAAACGCAATGTTTTCAGGGTATTTTTGAGCGGCCTCGTAGAGCCATAAAGGGACCGAATATGTGGAATTAGCTGTCGGCATCTGTATTTAAAGACATGGTGATCTCAATGAGTTTATACATATGGGTTTTAGCAGCCCCCCGGCATAATTACCGGCTCTGTAGCATTTAGTGTGCGCAAGTGTTTTTTAAAACAAACCTTTTCATTTCATTAATTTTAACGCTTGAGGGTATAAAAAAGTCAAGGTCCTTGTCTTTCCACATTTCACCAAAAGATGTAAAATGTGTTATTATTAATTAAATTTTAAAATATAAGACTCACAGTAAGGGAGAGCACCGTCATGCCTTTATGGCAGGGACTAAATTATGAAGCAATTTGATAAATTTATTGCTAAATCACTTTATTGTAACAGGTGTAAACAGGCGGTTGCAGTCACCGAAAAAACCATCTCAGCGCAGTCTGATTGTACCGTTTATGATTATCTGTGCAATCACTGCGGTGACTTGCTGGGTTCAAAGACTGAAAAACCTTCCGGTTATGATAAATGAAATACATGGAAAAACTGGTAACTTAAATCTTTTTAAATTTACACTTGCATAAATTGCCGTAAAAACTGATAATATTTTCTCATGAGTCTTAAATGAGATATAACAGGGAGAGACAGGATATGGAAACTAAAAATATACTGGTAATAGATGATGATAAAACCAATGTTCAGCAAATCGGCGAAATGCTCAGAATGGAAGGATTTACAGTCTATACTGCCTCAAGTAAGGCAGAGGCAGTGGAATTGGCACTTAAGACTTTGCCTGCTCTTGTATTTGTTAAATCTATGCTTATGGATGCCAGCGGCTATGAAATCATAAGAGACATTAGAAGTGAAGATGCCGTTAAGAATACCCAGTTTATCGTACTGACTGAAATAGAGAAAACATACGATGACAGGTACAGGTCAATTTACAAAATAGTGGACTCTATAAAGCTTCCAGTGGATAAACGGGAGTTGATAACGAAGGCTTCAAAATATGTGGAACTTGACTCTGTTGTTGAAAGCACTGAGGGGACTGCACAATTCCCTGATGATGAGGGGGAAATAGTCGGTTCAATAGCATTAAACGACCAGGGCGGTTTCGATGACAATGTTCGCTTAAGATTTGACAAAGACGAGGACACGGTAAAAATCACTGGAGATACTTTTAGGGAGAGCTTATCAAAAGAAAAAGACCATTATGAAGAAAGTTCTAAGACAAGCCAACAATTTGAAGAGGACATGGAGCCTGCTAAAAGACCGTCGCCGGAAAAGCTGGATACACATAAAGAGCTTGAGGATACCGTGCATATTCGTGATATGAAAGATGATGAGGAATCCATGGAGGAAAAGGAGCCACCGGCAGGGTTAGACATAACCGCCATAGACGCAGATGATGCCGAGGAGTACCTGCAAAAATTAAATGAAGACCGTGCAAAGAAAAAGAAAATAATTATGATAGGGGTTTCGGCTGCATTTGTCTTGATTTTAGTCTCAGTGTTTGTGTTTTCCAGAGGTGGTAAGGTTGCTCAGAAAAAGCAGGATGTAGTAAGCGTGACAGACACCACAGTCATAGATAAAGCTGTAGAGGAGCCACAGGAAACACCCGAGTCTGCACCGGCTTTAGAACGTAAACATACTACACCTAAACCAACACCTGTTGTTGAACACAAACCCGCACCGGAACCTGCTCCCGCAAAGAAAACTGTTACTGCCGAAAAACATCAGGTAAAACCAGCTCCTGTTCAACAGAAAGCCTTATCAGGCGGGGAGAGGGTCTCTGCTAAAGCCGAGGCAACGCCGAGGCCTGAGCAACACGCTGCGACGGAACAAACCCAGAAGCCCGCTGCAACACCGGTGAAACCAAAGGCGGAAAAAACAGGTAAAACTGAGGCGGCTGAAGGTGTTTATTCGATTCAGGTAGGTTCTTTCAAGGATCAGAATAATGCTAAAAAGTTTGTCGAAAACCTGAAAAAAGAAGGTTATTCGGCCTTTATAAAAGAGGGTACAGGTAAAGATTCTCCATGGCATAAGGTGTATGTTGGAAAATATAAGAAAAAAGAGGATGCCGCCGCCGTTGTAAATAAACTTAAAAGCGGAGGCAAACTGGAAGTCCTCTTAAAGAAAATATAAGGGGTTACAACCACATACATTATCATGTACATGCTGTAAATAGCTCTGGAGCGAAGGTGGCGGAACTGGCAGACGCGCTGGACTTAGGATCCAGTGGGTAACACCGTAGGGGTTCGACTCCCCTCCTTCGCATTCCTTTAAAATCAATAGGTTACAGGCACATCATTATCAGAAAACCCACCCAAAAACAACCAGGGTGCCCCAAAAGGTGCCCGTCACAAACTTACTCTATCCAACTCCAGCCAACTTAAACCAAAATTGGGGGGTTTTTATGTTGAGTTGGAATACCTCACAAATTAAGTAATTACGGTGATTTTTTAGTAAAAACTGCTGATAGTCGCACTGGATTTCTTGTTCCTGAATTTACTCTGTGGGTGATAAAAATACAATGTTACAAATTCTTTACTGAACTCCAACTACAATTAATCGTGCAGTGGCTAATAGACTTACTCGTGAGAACCTATCTCTATTAACAAGATATCTTTTTCATTTTTGTCACTTTCTACAAAATCGAATATTATACGTAAGTCGTAACCGACACAACATGCCCATGAACCTGTTAACTTCCCTTTGAGTTTATGAGTTGACAACTTCGTATTGAATGGATCTTCCGCTATTAAGCCTAAAGTTATTTCAATATCTTTGATTGAATAAGGATTTTTCTTCAGATGACGTCTAAGTGCCTTTATAAATGTTTTACCCCAAATAAACTGCCTCATTTATAGATATCTTTCATTAAATCATCAACAGAACCCTTTTTCACTTTTCCATTTAAGTAATCTCTTTTTGCTTCTGTGATACTCTCTGCTAATAATTCCCGCCTATGCTCTAATAACCTGTTACGAACAATACCAATAAGATCCTCTTGTTGAGATTCAGGCAACGATTCAACGATTTCTAAAGCGTCCTGAAATGCTAAATTATGTTGTTTTTGCAAATAAAACTCCTTACTGTATTTTGATTATTATACCACAAGTTACTGTCATAATATACTTTTTCTATAGGTTCTATCGTGCCGTGTGAAACCATTGTTCTAAAGGTTAATGTTGCCATTTTATCCCACCCCTTTAAGATTGTGCTACTGTTAAATAATAACACAGGGATTAAAGGAAAATATATCAGATCACTGAAAGAGCAGTATTAGAAAATCATTTGAAAAGGTATAAAACTAAAAACCAGCCTCAAATGCACTCTCTTCTACTTAACCAACCGCAGATGTCTTTATTTTGGTTTATCCGGGTCAGGATTTTTAGATTTCAGTAATTCTTCAGTATCCCTATGCATTGCAGACAGTTTTTGTGCTGCCTGTATTAAATCGTCATCATTGACAATGTTATATCTATCAAATACGGCACGGGTTTTGTGTCCGGATATTTTCATGGCAACTACTTCCGGCACACCGGCTCGTATAAGATTACGTACAGCAGTTCTTCTTAAATCATGGAATAAGCCGTGCATTTAGGGTGAAGAAGATGTGCCGATGTTTAGGAGTATCGAGTAGCGGCTATTATGCGTACAAAAGGAGACCGGTAAGTAAAAGGCAAAGGGCTAATGAGAGGCTTTTGGTGGAGATACGTACTATTGATTTTCAGAAAGCCCTCAAACAATACGGAGTTATTCCAAGTATGAGTAAGAAAGGCGATTGTTACGATAATGCCGTTGCCGAGTCTTTCTTCCATACCTTAAAAACAGAATTGACCTATCATGAAAAATACGAATCGAAAGCCCAAGCCAAAAGCAGTATTTTTGAGTATATTGAGGTCCTCTACAACCGTAGAAGAAAACACTCGGCTATAGAATATCTATGCCCTGTTGATTACGAAAGAAGATTTGGTGTATCTTAACTATATGTCCATTTTTTCGGGGAAACATCAATAATCAGTGAGGGCTACGCAAATATATCCTTGACGTTGAAAGCAAGGCCTTCTATGACTTTAGAGATAACAGTGCCTTCAAATGCTGCAAAGGAATGTAACTTGTACCTATCGCTTTCAATGGTTAATATCTGAATTGTTTGTAGCTCCGGCATGACTACCCAATACTCCGGTACCCTGTATTTCTCATAAATAGCCTTCTTTACCTCAGTGTCCATTTCATAACTACCCTGAGATATTATCTCACAAACCATATCTGGTACGCCTCTTATCCAGTCCTGAAGGATACCCATGTTCTCTTTCCTGATAAAGAGTATGTCGGGCTGAAGTCTATTAATACCCTCTTCAAAGATTACGTCAAGTGGTGAAAAATACAATTTACCATTATTATTTTTTTTGATATGCTGCCGTATAATATCATACAAGTTAGTTGCAATATCCTGGTGTCTTCTAAATGGACTAGGCCCCATAACTTCCTCTCCGTTAATGATTTCCGTTAAGTTAAAGTCTCTTTCAATAGTGCGCATATTAATAGTATATCACCGGATTTATGGTTTTGTCTATTTCTGAACAAAAACCTTGGCAGCCTCACAATTAAAGCGGTTGAAGTGCTGATTTGTAATCAGCCGCATTTCGGGAAAATTCCAAATGATAAGTCGGACGGTTGTTACCTCTGCAAGTGCAGCGGCACAAAGATGTATCCCCTTCTAAATCCAGATGATTAAACTTGATTCACCGCAACCCCGCAATTCTCAGTGCTTTTCTTTGTAAATTTTTATGGCCTTCACTCGTTCATTGAGAATTGATAGTTAAAATAATTTATCATTTTATGTTAAAGTACTATAGATTGAAAGAATAGATAGTTCGGAGGGGATAATGAGAGTAGTGTTAAATACACTGTTATTTTTGATACTGGTGGTGATTATGACAACAGAGGCGTTTGGGGAGTGCACAGCGGGGGATTGCGTAAACGGTATCGGCACCTTTGTGATGACGGATAAGACCCGCTATGTCGGTGAGTTTAAAAATGGTAAGCCTGAGGGTTCCGGCATATATACCTACACAGATGGCAGCAAGTACTCCGGTTCAGTTAAAGAGGGCAAGAAAGACGGGCAAGGAGTATATAATTTTGCAAACGGTGATAAGTACGCAGGACAGTATAAAGATGATAAACAGCACGGACACGCTGTGCTTACGCGCAAAGACGGATCAAAATTTGAGGGTGAGTATGCAGAGGGAATGATGAAGTTCGGGTTATACTCATGGCCTAACGGTGTTAAGTATGAGGGTGAATTTAAAGACAATAAAATAAACGGGAAGGGAACATACACCGACCCCTCAGGTATAAAATATACGGGGAACTTTAAAGACGGAAAAAAGGAAGGCCACGGCACTTACACCTTTGTTGATAAAAGCACCTATGAGGGTGAGTTTAAGGACGATAAGAGAAACGGCCCGGGGGTGCTTACTTATCAGGATGGAACAAAGGTAAACATGGTGTATGTTGACGATAAACCAGTGCAGGGTAAAGAGGACAAAAAGTGAGGATAGGGTTATGAAAGAAAGCTGTCCGGGAAGCAAGGAAATTACCAATCCATATCCTGAGCAACTTTTGTGTGTATTTTGTGGTTTCTCTAATGAGATATGGTCAGATGAGAATGAAATTAACTGCAGCAGTTGTAAAGCGCTCTTAACCAGGGAGATGAAGCCTACCTGCATTCAGTGGTGTCCTGCTGCAAAGGAATGTGTTGGTATAGAGAAATACGAAAGATTAATGAAGTCAGGACAGTAGGCAGCAGCAGGTGGGATTAAAGCTGGTAGTTTTTGACCTTGACGGCACACTGGTTGATTCAATAGAGGATATAGCCGCCTCGTTGAATTATGCAATAGCTACAGTGGGCCTTAAGAGTTTAAGCTCATCATCAGTGGTGGGATTAGTAGGTGAGGGAGTTGGAAAATTGATTGAACGCTCCCTTGGCAGCGGGCTTCTTCACAAAAAGGAATCCGTGTTAAAGGTTTTCCTTTCTCATTATGAAGCACATATGTTTGACACAACCAGACCCTATGATACAGTGCTGGAAACACTGGCAGAGCTCTTGCCATATAATATGGTGGTGGTAAGCAATAAAACCGAGGCTTTGTCAAAGTTAGTCATCGAAAAACTTAATCTGTCAAAGTACTTTAGATACGTATTTGGTTTCGACACTTTTACTAAATGCAAACCATCCCCGATGCCGGTACTAAAGGCAATGGAGCTTTGTGGTGCAGCACAGGATGAGACAATAGTAGTAGGTGACAGTTCTTTTGACATTGAGGCTGGAAGGCGTGCCGGGGCCAAAACTGTAGCCGTTGCTTACGGTTACAGGGCGGTTGAGACTCTTACTGCGGCTGATTATATAATCAGAGAGAAATTAATTGAATTATTGCCGATTGTTAAATCCATGCAATAAGGTTTATTTGTATAAAATAATTTGTTATAATTACAGTTAATAGTTTAACAGGAGGGGGGTATATGCTAAAGAGGATTCTTGTAATAGTACCGGTACTTATAGCGTTTTTCATAACCGGCTGTATGCAGACAACGGGGGTTCAGTCTGACGGGCAGCATGGTGGTACAACTGCTGAGCCGGCTGTAGAGCCGGTACGAATGTCGTTGATGGGAACGGATTTTGATGATATCGAGGTCCCCGGTGAACTGGAAATCTCACAGGATGACTCAGTAATAATAAATACAAACACCTTTAGCGGCGGCTCTGTTGTATATCAGGGACGGGTAACGATAGAGTCTCTCATTAAGTTTTTCAGGACAACACTGCCGAAAAACGGCTGGGAATTTGTAGTTACAAGTTACGCTAAGAAGGCCACTGTGTTATCATTTGTTAAGCCCTCAAAAAACTGTATCATATATATACAGGCGCCGGGGGACTGGCAAAGAACCACACGGGTACAGATATGGGTAGGCAATTCTTTTCCTAAGGGTGCCGTTACAGAGCAGGGCATTAAGCACAGGTATGAGCCGGCAATAAGAGTGAAGTAACGGTGCAGCAGAAATATTTAGCAGTTAACCGTTATTTTCGAATCCGCCTTGAACATTTCTTATTTTTTTGGCAAGTTCACGCATGGCGTCTATTACGGAGGCGCCCTCCGCCATTCTGTTACTTACGTATTCAGCTTTAGACAATTCGTTTATAACGTGGTCGGTGGGGCCGCCTAGTTTACACTCATTTACTCCTTCCTGAAGCTGCTGAGTTATACAGGTCTCTATCTCCTGAGTGGAGAACTTCTGTGCCAGCTCTTTTATCTCTTTTATGTTTATGTTTTGCCTCTCCATTATTATCTCTCCTCCTGAATTTGAAAAATTACATAGTATTATATGCCGGCTGTCATAGTTTTTTCAAGTATGTTTGAATTGTAGCAGCAAAGATGAAATTATCTCTTTGAGAGCAGGTTGAATTCTTTAATCCGTTTCTGCCCAATTGTAATGGCTGCGTCTCCGTTTTCAAGTAAAGTCTCAGGTGAAGGATTTAAGACAGGGTTGTTTTGTTTTTTACGCAAACCAAGAACAATGTGATTAGCCCCTGAGACCACAGCCATTAGGTTTGAAAAAGTATCACCCTCTTTGCAAATGATGGGAGTAACGTAAATTTGGTGTCCCTTAGAGCTGTCTATAAGCTCATAAATAACCTCCTGTGTCCCGGGATTTAATAATTCGTGGCTTACTATATAGGCGTCAAAACGGGAGAGGCATACAATGTGGTCACAGTTGGCTTTGCGTAATAGTTCCTCCGTAGAGGGATCCACACACTCTACCACCGTCTTAACATTGTTTTTTGCTGTTCCGGCTCTGGCCTCTATTGCAAGAGTAATGGCAACATTAAGATTGTCCGACTGTGACTCATTGGAATTCTTGCACAGGACAATAACATGCTTTGCGTTGTCTATGGAGGCCCTTGTAAGGGTCTCATCTCTGGTTGGATTTCCTTTGATAAAAAGTATCCCCATGGATGAAAGCTCCGGAGGGAGTTCATCAAGATTTTCATCCACAATTACAACATGACTGTCCTTGCCGAAGGCAGGGTCGCTTTTCAATTCCATGATAATTCGTTCGATTTTAGAAAGCCCCGCATAGTTTATAATCACCAGATGGTCTTTTAAATTCAGAGTGCTCATTCCCTTTGTCTCCTTATTTTTTTCGATTATCAGAACTGTTGCAACCACAGAAAGCGTATATCCTAAAAGCCCTATCCCCAGCAACATCAAAGGCACGCCGACAAGAAGCCGTCCTGCCGTTGTTTTTGGAAACAGGTCTCCATAACCCACTGTTGCCATGGTTACAATAGAATACCAAAAGCCGTCTGTGAAAGAAATATCAGGGTTCTCTTCTATCTCAAAATAAACAAAACTCGTAGTGCCGTAAAGGAATACTACTGCAAGAAGCGTAATTAGTTTTAAAGCGATAGAGGGCGTACAGATTGTTTTCCTGAAAAACGATTTTAATACGAAAAACATCACTGTCCCTCATCCTGCCATTTCTGTATCATGAACCCGGCACGGGATGCAGCATCCTTGTTAGCCCATAGGCCAACACCGTTAGCCCTTGCTATCTCTTGTTGCTGAAGGTATAGTGACATCGCCGGAAACGGGTATTTTGTATAGACCAAAACTAATCCATGGCTGATAAGTTTAAGGGCAATGTCCTGGTCGCCGGAGAAAATCGTAGCAAGAACTCTGCCATGTTTGTCTTTAGTGGCGGAGTGAAGCAATACTCTAATAGGCTTCTCAGAGGCAAAACTGTTGAGGGCATGAACTGCCGCCTTCATATATGGAGTCGTTTCATCGGATTTCGATCCCTCATCAAAGGATTTGATTCCAACTATACGAATCATAATTTGTTCGTCAGTGTTTTTTCTTACAATAATTGTATCTCCGTCAACGACTTTGTGAAGATGGACGATGTCACCGTTTTCGAGCTTAGCGGTGGCCTTTTTTAGGCTACCTGTCTTGTGATGGACCTTTATATAAAAAAATATCGAACAGCTCAGAAGTATGACAATAATTGCCCAATATATTTTAGTGGAGCGATCCATAATAACGTTATTAGTTTATTAGATTTAATGCAATTAAGTCTATCACATACTAAAAATATTTCTGCTGTATGCCATTGATTCCAATAAATGGTAAGCGGTCAATGATTATGGGATAGACGGCGGCACTTGTGCTATTTCCTTTGTAAAATAAGTATTAATGATGCTTATGCAGTTAACTCAGGAGCTGATACTAAATAAAATTTTAGTTCTTGATTTTTTACACTTGTTGTATTAAAATATATATAAGTAATCATAATAAAGGATTACAAAAAAGGGGCTTTTGGCAGGAAATTGCTAACGGTTGATCTTTTTAACTCTCGTTTACCTTATGCTCGGAATCCTTATAAATGTAAGTCTGAAAAAGGAGGGGCAAATGGTTTCCAAGATTATCACATTAGTGGGGGAGTCCCCAACCAGTTGGGAAGAAGCAACTACGAATCTTATCAAAGAAGCACAACAGTCCCTAAGAGGTATCACACGCATTCTGGTAACAGAGTTTGACGTTAAAATGAAGGAAGAGCAGGTTGATACCTTCAGAGTAAAGGCGGAGGTCGCTTTTAAGGTACAACATAAGTAAGGTTATTCCATTTAATTTCTGTTAATTAAGAAGTAAAAATGGGGCAGGTTGCTTTCAATCTCGGAATAGATATTATAGTAATACCGGGTTGCAGTCAAAAGAGTAACGAGGCGGCGATGCCAACAAAGTTAGACGGTTGAATGCAACTTGGTATAAAGCGTATTCTGAGTAGCGGGGAGGGTAAAAAATATGGAACATTCATTTTGTAATCAGCAAAGCAGCCTGTTCCGTTTTAAAGTGAAAGTGTTTTTTTTATTTGGGCGCTGGGTGTGTTATAATTAACTCATGGGGCTGGATACAAAAAATATTCTAAAAAAACTATCCTTTAATACATTCATACCTTTTTTCTATCCTTTTATGATGTTGCCGCTTAAAGGCTGGAGGCGGGAAGCTATACAGATGTGTAGCTTTAGGCCCGGAGACAAGTTGATTATTCCAGGGGTGGGGACTGGTTATGACCTGAAAGATATCCCCCCCGGAGTTGAAATATACGGCATTGATATAAGTGATGTTATGCTTGGCATTGCAAGAACCAAGCTAAGACTTATCGAAAGCCGAAATAAAATTAATCTCGCCATTATGGATGCCGAGAAGCTGGATTTCCCGTCGAATACTTTTGATAAGGCTATACTAGGGCTTTTTCTAACCTGTGTCTATGATCCGCAGAAGGCTTTTGCTGAAATCGTGAGGGTTATGAAGCCCGGGGGTGAAATCCTGATATATGACCACCTGGTGCGGACAAACAAGTGGACACAACCGATTATATCGTATATGGATGTTTTGATGAAATATAACTTTTGTAGCATGGTACGGATTTTTGAGGATGTCATAAAAGACCAGCCTGTCACAGTGGTAAAAGTAAAAAACGGAGACCCTTTTGGTTTTATAAGGGGTTTTTTATTGCGTAAACAAGAGCTGCCCGTTGCTGTAGTTAAAAGAGACTTTCTGGGTTTTATGAGGGGATTCTTGTCCGGTAAAAAGGAGCAGCCTGTTTTGGCCGTTAAAGTGAAGGTATGAGTGGCTGACTTCACTTTCCATATAGTACCAAGTTGCATTCAATCGTCTAATTCCAATTCTAATTCATTTGTCTAACTTTATTGACTTTGTCAAAAGCTCCGTAAATGTGCACCTGCGTCGCTTTCTCCCAGCCACCTGTGTTTACTTCTGACTGCAACTTGGTATAAGTGTTTCCACCTAAAAAAATCTCCGGTGCTCGGCGACAGGGGGCTGATTACAGAGTGTCTTTTCATTAGGTTTCATGTTACAATATGCAAACAACGATAACACGGAGGGATAGTTTAATGCCAATGACAATAACAGAAAAGATACTTGCCGCCCATGCAGGGAAAAAAGCTGTTTCACCCGGAGAGCTTATTAATTCAGAGCTTGACCTCATACTTGCTAATGATATAACCGCCCCAATAGCAATAAAGGAGTTTATAAAAATCGGCGCTAAAGCAGTATTTGATAAAAATAAGATTGCACTGATTCCGGATCATTTTGTTCCGCAGAAAGATATAAAAGCTGCTGAGCAGTGTAAGCTCTTGCGGGAGTTTTCAACAGAGCAGGAGCTTAGCCTGTATTTTGAGGTTGGCCGGATGGGGGTGGAACATGCGCTTTTGCCGGAGCAGGGACTGGTTTTACCCGGGGATGCCATCATAGGGGCGGACAGCCACACCTGCACATACGGTGCACTTGGTGCGTTTTCAACCGGAGTGGGCTCCACCGACGTTGCATCAGCTATGGCTACCGGACAATGCTGGTTTAAGGTGCCTCAGAGTATGAAATTCATCTACCACGGAAAACTCAACAAGTGGGTTGGCGGTAAGGATTTGATACTGCACACCATAGGCGACATTGGGGTGGACGGAGCACTCTACTGTGCGATGGAGTTTGAAGGAGAGGCCATAAGTGCGTTACCAATGCACGGCAGGCTTACTATGTGTAATATGGCGATAGAGGCGGGGGGCAAGAGCGGGATTATTGTACCCGATGCCGTCACAAGAGACTATGTGGCAAAGCGGGCAAAGCGTGATTTCTTATTTTACACATCCGATGTGGATGCAGAGTATTCTGACGTTCGGGAGTATGACTGCTCAAAGATTGAGCCCACAGTGGCCTGTCCGCACCTTCCCTCTAATACAAAACCGGCTAAGAACCTTACCGGTATCAGCATAGATCAGGTGGTAATAGGCTCATGCACTAACGGCAGGCTTGAGGACTTAAGGGAAGCCGCCTCAGTTATAAAGGGACGTAAGGTTAACTCCAACACCCGTATGATAGTAATCCCGGCTACTCAGGAGATATATAAGAGTGCTATGAAAGAGGGACTTTTGGAGATTTTTATAGACGCTGAGGCGGTGGTCTCAACCCCCACGTGCGGCCCGTGTCTGGGAGGGTATATGGGAATATTGGCTAAGGGAGAGCGTGCAATAGCCACCACAAACCGAAATTTTGTCGGGCGCATGGGACACACCGAATCGGAGGTATATCTTTCAAATCCGGCTGTTGCTGCCGCCTCCGCCGTGTTTGGACGTATTGCGCTTCCGGAGGAGCTTGGGCTTTGAGTGTTGAAGCACGGATTTTATCTTTGGGGTTAACCCTTCCTCAGGCCCCTAAGCCTGTGGCCTCATATGCAGCCTGTGTTGCAACCGGAAATCTGCTTTTTCTAAGCGGAGTGCTTCCCTTGCGGGATGGAAAACTGCCAAGAACCGGCAGGGTAGGGCGAGAGATTAGCGTTGAGGAGGCTAAAGAGGAGGCAGCTACAGTTGTTCTAAATGCCCTGGCCATAGTGAAAGATGCAATTGGAGATTTGAATAAAATCAGGAGGTGTGTAAAAGTGACAGGTTTTGTATCATGTGCGGAGGATTTTTACAGACATCCGGAGGTAATAAATGGTGCATCGGATTTACTGTTTCAAGTTTTAGGCGACAGCGGCAGACATGCCCGCTCATCGGTGGGAGCAGTGTGTCTTCCACTTAATTCACCGGTGGAAATAGATTTTATTTTTGAAGTAGCCGCCTGATGCCTAAACCGATAGTTGTTTTAGCAGGCAGGCAGAATGTGGGGAAATCCACGATTTTTAACAGAATGACCAGAAGCCGCACCGCTATAGTAAAGGATGAACCAGGCGTTACACGGGACAGGATATATGGAGAGGCACAGTGGGAAGGCAGGCACTTTGCCGTTATAGATACCGGCGGGTTTATCACAGGCGATGAGGATGAGCTTTTGACATCAGTTCGGCAACACGCTTTGATTGGCCTTGATGAGGCTGATGTAATTGTCCACGTTCTTGACGGTAAGGACGGCCTTACACCGGGCGATATGGAACTTGCCTCACTTATCAGAAAGTACAATAAAGAAGTCATCTGGGTTGTTAATAAAATAGACAGTCCTAAAAACACGGGAAGATTGCCGGATTTCTATCCTCTTGGAGCAGCAGTGTTGCCGGTTTCCGGTGAGCACGGCTTTAACTTTGATGACTTTATGGATGAGGTCACAGGGCGATTTAAAGCTGAGTCATATTATGAGGAGCCTCCGTCTGAATATCCACGGGTGGCAATAGTTGGGCGTCCTAACGTTGGTAAATCAACCCTCGTAAACGCTTTGTTGGGAAAAGAGAAAATGATAGTTAGCCCGATAAGTGGCACAACGCGTGATTCAGTGGACAGCCTGTGCAGTTACTATGGCCGTAAGTTTATGTTAATAGACACGGCTGGGCTTAGAAGGAAAAACCGGATAACCTATGATGTGGAGAGGTTTTCGTCAATTCGTGCAATTAGAAGCATTGAGAGGGCGGATGTGGTGATTTTAATCATTGAGGCCACGGCAGGTGTGGTCGAGCAGGATAAGAAAATCGCAAGTCTTATAGACAGAGCCGGTAAGGGGATGATTATTTTAATCAATAAATGGGACCTGCTGGTGGAGCCTGAAAAAGCGTTCCCTGAGTTTCAGGAGCTTATTGAAAGGGAATTGAATTTTGCCAAATATGCGCCGGTTTTAACGACATCCGGTATAAATAAAAAGAGAGTCACCAAGGTGTTTCCGATTATTGATGAGGTCATGGAGCAGCGGGCGCTAAGAGTAACAACAGGGCTCTTGAATAATCTCTCAGAACAAATAAACCGGGCGCTTCCGCTTCATAAGGGCAGGCAGACCAGGGTGTTTTATATGACTCAGGTGGATATCAATCCTCCGCAGTTTACGGTGTTTGTAAACTATAAGGAGGCGGTCAGAGACCATCACGTAAGGTACATCGAGGGGATGATTAGAAAAGAGTATCCGTTTAAGGGAACTCCTATAAGGATTTATATCAGAAACAAAAGCCAGTAAAGGGTATAAAAAGCCTTATGTTTTCCCAATTCACGAAGGGGAGGAGTATTCTGTCAGGAAGAGATTTATGTTGGGGTATAAGGAAAATAAAATTACCGGAAATATGTGGAAAGAAAATTATTTCAAAAAAACAAATACTTGGACTAAATTTCTTTGAAGGGGGTAACTATGAGTAAACTTAAAGTTCTTTTTCACGTAAATGAGCCTGAGCGATGGGATGTGGCGTTGGGTAACGTGACTAATTTGATTAAAGACGTTGGAGCGGATGCTGTGGATGCCGTAATGCTTGCTAACGGTCCCTCGGTGCTGGCATATGGGGAAGCGGATAGGTTAAAGACGATGGAGGCTCTTTCAGCTCAGGGCGTTAAGTTTCTGGCGTGCCGGAATTCGTTAAAGAAGATGTGTGCCGGAGGCGGAAATGTCTGCATATCTGAGGAGCGGATTAGTCCTTTTATTACTGTAATCCCTGCCGGAATTACCGAGCTGATAAGACGTCAGGCAGACGGATATGCTTATGTGAAGCCGTAATACCACAGTAGCTTCATAGAGGAAAAAAATGCTATAGAAGTACCACTTTTAACGGGTTGCCGGATTTTCTATATTGGATTTCGGGATTCCATAAACTCTTGACATACATCGATTAATATATTATGCTATGTTGTGGTGCCGGAAGATGATTATAGCATAAAGAAACTAACGAATAATCGGCGGGGTTGTTTGTGAAAAGCATTGCCCAAAAAACGGCATCTCCAATAAAGCATTTTAATACAGCATTCTTATGGCTCACAAAGAACTTATTGAACTTAAAATATCGGGGACTCAGGCGCTAATCATGAGATGCTTGTGGTTAGCGATGTGCTGTTAAAATACTATTTTGAATCAGTACAGCCGCTTGCCTTTTAGAGGTTGTCATAATTTTAACAAAAAGGGAGAGAAGAAAATGAGAAAGTCACTTTCGTTAGGTTGTATAACGGTTTTTTCATTTATTTTAATATCAAACCAACGCATCGGTGCGGAGGATGTGTACTTAAAACAAGGTGCCTCATCTGCTACAGGCGTTGAAAGTAAAATCACCGGCAGGGAAAACATTTTTAAACTGCAGGGGGCTTCACAATTTCAAACCCCAAAGGAGCTCCGCCACCAGGTTAATTTCTGGAAAAAAATATTTACCGGCTACAGTACCCGACAGTGTGTTATTCATGACAACAGGGTTATGGATGTCGTTTATGAAGCCATTGATTTGACTGAGGATGAAAGTAAAGATAAGAAATTGAGGTCTCTGGCTATATCCCCTGCTCTAAATAAATATAGGGCAATACTGGAAAGACTGGATACCCTTTCTCAGGATGAGCTGCAAAATTTGACAGGAGAGGACAAACGGGTCTATGAACTTCTCTATAGCAACGGCATAAGAAAGGGCTATAAAGATGCCGCCGGTAGGCTAAGAGTTCAGGTTGGCCAAAGCGACAGGTTTAAGAAAGCACTGAGCCGCAGCACCCTATATATTAAAGACATCGAGGAGATTTTTGCCATGAATAATTTACCCATAGAGCTGACCCGCCTGCCCTTTGTGGAGTCTGCTTTTGACATAAATGCCTACTCGTGGGCAAAAGCCGCAGGGCTGTGGCAATTTACAAGATGTACGGCAAAGAAGTATATGAGAATGGATAAGTTTGTAGATGAGCGGCTTGATCCAGTAAAGTCAACGATGGCGGCGGCAAAACTCCTTTCTTATAATTACTCAAAGCTGTCCTCATGGCCGCTTGCCGTTACGGCATATAATCACGGCTGCTATGGAATGCAAAAGGCTGTTGAAAAAACCTCAACCAGAGACATTGGTTTTATTGTGGAAAACTATGACGGTCCGGCTTTTGGTTTTGCTTCCAGAAATTTCTATACCGAACTGCTTGCTGTTTTAGAAATACTCGATGAGTATGATAAGTACTTCAGCGATATTGTTTTTCAATACCCCGAGAGCTACGACACCGTAAAAATTTTAAAGCCGGTAAAACTCAGCCGCCTGATTTCGGCAACCTCTGTCACAGTCAGCGACATTCAGAGACTTAATCCAGAATTGTTAAATTCCGTGCTCGTCTCTAAGATAGCACTTCCCCAAAATTATTCACTAAAAATTCCACAAGGTACAAAAGAAATCCTGATTTCCGCCCTTGAAGCAGACATAGAAAAGGCTGATGAGCAGCCCGCAACCGCTAACTTGACTGTAAAAACGGAGGTTACTGAAAAGTCTGTAAAAACAACAGAAATACCGCCATCACGTGAAAAGGCACAAGCCTCGAAAAAACCTTCCGAAACAGTGCAGAAAACCGCCGCAACGGCTGCCTTTAAGGAGCATGTTATACAGAAGGGACAGACACTTTATTCGCTTGCCCGCTTTTATAACATCCCCCTGAGTGAAATAATGAAAATAAACTCTTTGACAAACCCTGAAACCATAAAAATCGGCCAGGTGCTTAAAATACCAGGGCAGACTTAAACACTTAATAAAAAATAAGGAGTATAGGTGTAATATGATAAGAAGGATTTTTTTTAATAGTTCAGCCATATTATTAATATTTTTTTTATCTTTAATACTTAGTGTAAGTTCTGTTTTTTCGGTGCCGTCGGCACCGTGGGAAATAGATGAGATAGATGGAAAAGCCGCACCGAATTTTGAACTGGCAACGATTAACGGGCAGACCATATCTTTGTCATCTTTAAAAGGCAAAGTTGTGCTTCTTAATTTCTGGGCTACATGGTGTCCACCGTGTAAGGAAGAAATGCCATCTATGGAAGCACTGTCAAAAATGTTTAAAAATAAAAATTTTACTGTTTTGGCGGCTACACCAAATTCTTTAAGTGATGTTCAAAAGTTTACAAAAAAAAATCCGGTAGGCTTCACGCTCCTTTTAGATCCCAACAACAAAGTATCCAAATCTTTCAAAGTGTATATGCTTCCGATTACTTTTTTAATAAATAAGGAAGGAGTGATTGTTAAAAAATATATAGGCGCACAAAACTGGACAGAACACCCCATAGTTGAAGATATAAAGAAGCTGCTATAGTTTGCTCTTACTAACTATAGTTATAAATAAAATTATATTTTGTTTTTCAAGTTGACAATATAGTGCCGGATTTTTAATAATTTAGATGCACCAATTTTTGGAGTTTGTAAGGAATACTAAAAGATATGTTAATTTAGGCGGAATACCAAATCTAATTTAAAAAGGTGGTGATAAAGGAAAAGAGTACAATGACGGAAGGAACGAAAGGTTTACATTGGGGTAAAAGCGGCAGGTTTAGGTTAAAGTGTATATGTATAAATAAAAAAGGTTTGAATAGGGAGGTAGAATGAAGAGATTTTTGTTTGTTTTTTTGGTATTAACGTTTGTAGCAGCAATGTCAGTGATGGCCTCTGCAGAAGATGTGAAGTTTGAGGGAATCGCCTACATTCAGGGTCACGGCGGCCACATAGCGGTATTGGATTTGGCAACTGGTGATGTGGCCAGATATACTCATGGCAAACCCAGCGATGCACTTATCTTATCAAAAGATGCTAAGACAATTATTACATTTTCACTTGACGGACATTCAATGGAAATAGATATAGCAAGCGGTAAGATGAGCGAATGGCAGAAGTTAGGTAAGAAGCACTGCGGCTCGGCGTATGCCCCAGACGGCACAATTTGGGTATCTGACATGGCCGATGGTAATGTATATATCTACGATCCTAAGACAAAGAAGCTTGTGGATAGTTTTAACGTAAGTAAGTCAATCTGCGGAATAACTTTTTCAAAAGATGGCAAGATAGCATATGTGACGGATATGCCCGGGGCGTTTATCAGCATAGTTGATGTAGCGAGCAAGAAAGTAACAGGTAAAATATCCGGTGTGGGAACATTCCTCCACCGCTCAAGGTTAAACCCTGCAGGGACCGAAATATGGCAGTCTGACGGCGCCGAGCTAAAAGGCGGAAAACCCTCAGGAGTTGGTTATACCGATGCCGGTGGAATTCCCGGAACAGTTCAGATCGTTGACGTAAAGACCAATAAGGTTGTTGACTCAGTGCTAATCGGTGGAAACCCCCATGATGTTGAATTCTCACCCGACGGCAAGTATGCCCTTGTTGTGACAAGGCAACTTCCTGAGGTGGATGACAGCGCCGTCGTTATCGTGGACACCAAAACAAAGAGAGTAGTAAAGCAGTATTCGGCATGTAAGAAATGCCACGGTGCACTGGGCGTGATGATTCCCAAAGAAAAAGATAGTGGAAGACCATACCTCTGCGCTATTGAAGTAAACTGGAAAGAAAAGAAAATCCCTGCATCTGCAGAGCCTGCGCCTGCTCCTGAACCAGAGAAGGCTCCGGCGGCAGCTCCAGCTCATTAAAATATTTTAGCAAATAAAATAAAAAAGGCCGGATTAATTCCGGCCTTTTTTTTTATATCTAATTAGTGTATAATAAGTTTGATATAGATTAAATGTATAGTTTTATGAGTTAAGATGAAGATAACGATAAACACTGTAGCAAAGAACAATCTGAGACGGAAGGTCTTCAGAAGCCTTGCCATAGCTGGAGCTGTAATGGTTGTAGCTGCCACGCTTTTTTCTATTACCACGGTGATGGATTCAGTGGAGTTAAGCCTCAGACGAAGCATTCAGCGCCTTGGGGCAGACATAATGGTAGTGCCTAAGGGCTCGGAGGTTAAGGCAAAGTCCTCACTTCTTTCCGGTGAGCCCTCGGAGTTTTATATGGATAACACTATGGTGGAAAGAGTAAGAAAAGTAAAAGGAGTTAAACATGCAGCCGCCCAAATATACCTGATAACATCTAAGTACAGGTGTTGTGATGTCGGCGAGATGCTTATGATAGGGTTTGACCCTAAAGACGATTTCACCATTATGCCGTGGCTTACGGAAAGCCTTAAACGCGAGATCAGGGATGATGAGGCCATTATGGGTAGAGCGATAACTGCCTTTCAGGTAGGTTCAAGCCTGACGGCATACGGAAGGCTTTTCAAAGTTGTAGGAATGATAGAGCAAACTGGTATGAAGTTTCTTGACAACTCAATGTTTTTGCCTATGGAAGGTGTGAGGAAGGCTATTGAGGAGTCTAAAAGAACGGGAAATAAGGCAGTGGATATACCTGAAAACAAGATATCAACAGTGTTGGTACAAGTAACAACTGATATGCCGCCCTCGAGGGTCGCTATATTTATAGAATATGAAATATCAGGGGTAACGGCCATAGTTTCAGAGGAGGTTGTTTCCACTGTAAGAAAGCAACTCTTTATACTTCTTAAGAGTATTCTCTCTGTAAGCATACTACTATGGGCGATGGCACTTTTTCTGATAGGTCTGGTGTTTTCCATGATTGTTAATGAAAGACAGCGCGAGATAGGGCTTTTGAGGGCTATGGGAGCTAAGAAAAAAGATGTCTTTAAACTTATCATGACTGAAGCCTCGATGCTTTCTTTATCCGGTGGTGCGGCGGGTATAGTTTTAGGTGGTGCATTTTTGTTTTTCTTCAAAGATTTTATTAAGTCATCCCTGAACATCCCTTATCTCTGGCCTGACCCGTTACAGTTTGTGCTGCTGATTGCCTTTAGTTTGCTGCTCTCTTTTTTAACCGGCATCATGGCAGCCCTGTACCCTGCTCTGCGCTCTATGAAAATGGAACCATATGCTGCAATAAGAAAAGGTGAATAGAAAATGATTGAACTGACTGAGCTGTCAAAACATTATATAATCGGGAAAGAAAAATTAAATGCTGTTGATAACGTTAACCTGAAAGTGGAAAAGGGGGATTTTCTTTCTATAGTGGGGCACTCTGGAAGTGGCAAGACAACGCTTCTGAGTATTGTCGGCGCTCTTACAAAGCCTGATATTGGCACGGTAAAAATCAATAATGTAAATCTTTGGGCTATCACTGATGATGAACTCTCAGAGCTCAGAAGTAAGCTAATGAATTTTATATTTCAGTTTTCAAGCCTTATCCCCACGCTTACCGTGCTTGAAAACGTGATATTGCCGACTGCTTTTGCCAAAGAAAAAACCGGCAGGGTTGACTATGCGAGGGCGTTGCTTGAGATGGTAAAAATTGAGGATAAGGCCGAGCTGTATCCATCTCAGCTAAGCGGCGGGCAGCAGCGCAGAGTTGCTATAGCCCGTGCTTTTATAAATGAGCCGCAAATAGTGCTTGCCGATGAGCCCACCGGAGACCTTGATGAGGAAACCGAGGCGGAGATTATGGCACTATTTAGAAAAATGAATGAGGACAAGGGGATTACCTTTTTACTTGTAACCCACAGCTCAGAGATTGCAAAGCAATGCAAGAAAATCTACAGAATGCAACACGGTGTTTTAAAACCTTTTTAGTATGGTATAGTTAAGCGTTTTAGCTGCTGGTACTTTTAGTTAACTTTTAGATTAAGGGGGGATTTATTGTGTTTTGTTCATCATGTGGCACTCAAAACGAAGATAATGCGTACAAATGTATAAAATGTGCAAATGTTTTACACCATGACACTCCTAACCCTAAGGTTGTTATTAATCCACACGTACAAACTGCTCAAACCATACCTAATTATCTTGTGTATTCCATACTGGTTACACTTTTTTGTTGTTTACCAACAGGTATTGTAGCTATAGTATATGCTGCTCAGGTAAACGGAAAGATAGCCGCCGGTGATTTTCAGGGAGCGGCTGTTTCGTCAAAAAATGCGAAAACCTGGTGTTGGGTATCTTTTGGTATAGGATTAGGAGTTACGATAATTTCTGTTGCAGCAGGTATATTTGGTGTTTTATCCAAGGGGTTTTAAACTGCATGATATTGTAATTGCAGTGGGTGTAGTTTCGGTATTAGTGTTTTTATATTTTTTTAATCCTGAGCAGACACTGAGTTGGCTGCGGTGTCCTTTCCTTAGTATGAGCGGCCTTTACTGCCCCGGATGTGGTTCTCTCAGGGCTGCTCATCAATTACTCCACGGTAATGTCTTAAATGCTGTACGGTTTAATCATCTGTTGGTGTTAACGTTTCCTTTTTTGGCTTGTGCTTTCATATCTAAAACCAGTATTTTTCTGCGTGGTAAACCGCTTTTTAATGTTTCCATTGAGGCTGGCTGGATTAACGCATTTGTCATCTATATTTTACTCTTTTGGATTTTAAGGAATTTACCCTGATCTTTTCATTAAAGGTCTTCCCGAAATCCCTTTTTGGGGGGAACTCGATTTTCTATATCGGATTTCGGGTCAGAAAATACACTTGTTTTTTTTGTAAGAGAAATGATACGCTTTTTTTGTAGGTAACCAAACTGTATTGCAATTTGTGTAGGCGGGGGTAACAGGTGAATCTTAAAGACAAAGCGCTTTTCTATTTTATTTTATTGTTTATATTATTTAGTCCTGTACAATCAAAGGCGGAAACACCTTCTCACCCTCCGGATACCGGATATTCAAACACACAGCAGCAAAGACTGTTGGAACCGCTTCCTGAGCTAAGAAAGGACAAGGGAGAGCCGGAAATAAAGCTTCCTCAATTGCCTAAAGACGAAAACATTTCATCTAAGGTTACCGTGTTTGTTAAGACCATAAGAATACAGCAAAGCACTGTGTTTACAAAAGAACAACTGGAGAGCATTACAAAAGACTACACCGGTAGGGAAATAAGCTTCATGGAGCTTGAGACACTTCGCAGCGCTCTGACACAATATTACATAAGTCATGGGTTTATCAACTCCGGTGTAATCATTCCCGACCAAAAGGTAGAAAACGGCGAAATAATACTAATTGCCGTTGAGGGAAAGCTCACAGACATTGAGGTAACCGGCAATAAGTATTTTAGTTCCGAATATATAAAGGGTAAATTAAGACTATATAGCGGCACACCGTTAGACATAAATGATCTGCAAAAGGCTCTTCAGATAATGTTACAGAATCCTATGATTCAGAGGCTTAATGCCGAACTTGCTCCGGGATTAAAGCCTGGTGAAAGTGTGCTAACTGTTAAAATCGAGGAGAGCTCACCGTTTACCCTGATTGTTGAGGGAAGTAACGACCACAGCCCGAGTATAGGTTCATACGGAGGGGATGTTTATGCTTTGTATAGAAATCTGACAGGCCACGGAGATACAATAGGGGGTAGCTTCAGTTATACCAAAGGCCTCAAAGACGGCACAATAGAATATGCGATACCTTTAGACGTAAGGGATACAACATTAAGAGTTTATTACAGGCAAAACGAGGCGAATGTTATTGAGGACCCCTTTAAGCGGCTGGATATTGAAAGTAAAGTGAAGACATATGGAGTGGCATTAAGCCATCCAATTTATAAGACCCCGGAGACGGAGTTTGCTTTGGCACTGGCTGTGGAGAGAAAACATTCCGAGACATTTTTACTGGGGCGGAGGTTTTCCTTTAGCGAGGGAACAGATGACGGTAAGGCCGGCGTATTTGTAGTGCGTTTCTTTCAGGAGTGGTCAACCAGAAGCCGGACTCAGGTGTTAGCCGCCCGCTCCACGATAAGTTTAGGATTAAAAGGATTTAACTCTACAACAAACGATGATGCGGCAGACGGCAGATTTGTCACATGGCTGCTTCAATTCCAATGGATTAAGCGGCTTTTTGGTACGTCAAGCCAGATTGTGTTTCGTACGGATGCCCAGTTTTCAAACGATTCACTGCTGCCACTGGAGAAATTTGCAATAGGGGGTATGAACAGTGTCCGCGGTTACAGAAAAAATATTATGGTTAGAGACAACGGAATTTTCTCATCCCTCGAATTTCGTATTCCTATCTATGGCACTGAAAAGAGACCGGAAATATTACAAATCGTTCCGTTTACAGACTATGGCAGGTCGTGGAACACAAGAAGCACAACGCCTCTTCCCAGAGACATATATAGCGCAGGCCTGGGGCTCAGATGGGCTGTAACTAAAAAAATCCTGTTTCAAATCTATGGCGCTAAGGGTTTTGTAAACCTCTATAACTACGACGAGGACTATCAGGACAAAGGCATTTACTTTAAACTAACAACCCAAGTGTTTTAGGAAAGGAGAGTAAGGGGAAGGACGCTGTCCTTCCCCTTAAACCCCTACCTGCAAGGGAGCGAAGCCCCCTTGACCCCATTCTGTTATTGTTTTGTTGAGTTAACATAGAGTTTTTATTGGAATGATTGTGATAAGGAGAATAAGCATATGAAAAAGAACAAACTGTTTTTATATGAGATTGTAAGCAGGTACTTACTAATTATTATGTTTTCTTTTATAACTATCTTTCTAAACATCGAAATAAGTTACGCAGGTATAACTCTTGACGGCACGATGGGGCAGAGCGGGACTCTCACTGGGCCAAGCTATACCATAACCGATACAATGGGAACTCAGGTCGGCGGTAATTTGTTTCACAGCTTCGGTACTTTTAATGTCTATACCGGTGAGAGCGCCACATTTACAGGGGCATCCTCAATATCAAATATCATAGCCCGGGTAACCGGCGGAAGTTCATCTTACATAGACGGCGCTATTTCCTCAAGCATATCGGGGGCTAACTTGTATTTTCTAAACCCTGCCGGCGTGATGTTTGGTAAAAACGCAACACTGGATATTAAGGGCTCGTTTTATGTAAGCACCGCTGATTATCTGAAACTTTCTGATGGGGGTAAATTCAGTGCAACAACTCCCTCAGATACGGTATTAACAACGGCAGCGCCTTCAGCGTTTGGCTTTACAAGCAGTAACCCAACCGGTGTTTCAATAGACGGTGGTTTCCTTGAGGTATCAGAGGGTAAAGGGATTACAATCGTTGCCGGTAGCATTGATATTAAAAACGGCTATTTATATGCTCCCGGCGGGCGGATTAATCTTGCCGCCGTTGCATCGACAGGTGAGGCCTCAATTACATCGTCCGGTATAAACACGGATGCGTTTTCAACTCTTGGCGATATAAACATCTCTCATACCGATTCAACAAGGGAAACCAAAAACGGTTATACGATAGGTAATCTAGATGTCAGCAGCACAACAGGAGGCTCAGGCAGTATTTATATCCGTGGCGGGAAGTTTACATTAGACGGTGGATATGTTTTCGCCGACACATACGGAGATACCAACGGCGGCGGCATAGATATAAATATAGCGGGGGATATAAATATTATAAATGGCAGCGCTATAACGTCTGATACTTCAGGAAAAGGTAATGCCGGTGATATAAACATCAAAGCAGACAATTTAAATCTCACAAGTCTTGGAAGAATATCAACCACTGCCCTGAATGGAAGTACTGGTAATGGTGGTAATATAACAATAAAAGCAACTGATACGATAAATATCTCCGGTTACTCCACCTCAAGTAACAGCTATAGCGCCAGCAGTATTTATAGTGCTACGTATGGTGTAGGCAATGCCGGTAGTATAACCATTGAAACAAACAATTTGAATCTTATGGACTTAGGATTAATAGGGTCCGCCACACTCTCCGGAAGCACCGGTAATGCAGGTGATATTACAATAAAAGCTAAAGATACAATAAACATCTCTGGATATTATGATTCCGGAAACGGCGTTGGCTACAGCACCATTTATAGCAAAACGTACGGTAGAGGTAATGCCGGCAACATTACCATAGAAACCAATAATCTAAACCTTACTGATGTTGGAACAATTTCATCCTCTGCAGAATCGGGAAGCAGCGGCAATTCAGGTGATATTGCAATAAAGGCTGCTGATACAATAAATATTTCAGGATACTATGATTCTGGTAGCGCTCTTTACGGCAGTAAGATTGGCAGTGAGACGTATGGCAGCGGAGATGCAGGCAGCATAACAATAGAAACCGGCAATTTAAATCTTTCTAATGTTGGAACAATCTCATCCTACGCACAGGAGGGAAGTACCGGTAATGGCGGAGATATTACTATAAAGGCTGCTGAGTCAGTAAATATTTCAGGATACTATGATTCTGGCAGCGGTCTTTACAACAGTAGGATTGCCAGTGAGACGTTTGGCAGCGGAGATGCCGGCAACATAACAATAGAAACCGGTAATTTAAATCTTTCTGACGTAGGGGCAATATACGCCAATGCACGGGAGGGAAGTACCGGTAATAGCGGAGATATTACTATAAAGGCAACAGAGACAATAAATATTTCAGGATATTATGATTCAGGTGATGGTGTTTATGTCAGCAGCATCAAAAGTGAAACATACGGAAGTGGAGATGCCGGCAATATAACTATAGAAACCAGTAATTTAAATCTTTCCGACGTAGGAACTATCTCATCCTCAGCATGGGCGGGCAGCACCGGCAATGGTGGCGATATTACAATAAAGGCAACTGAGGCGATAAACATTTTTGGATACTATGATTCCGGCGATGGTGTTTACTATAGCGGTATCATAAATGAGACGCATGGCAGCGGAGATGCCGGCAGCATAACAATAGAAACCAGTAACTTAAATCTTACTGATGCTGGAGCAATCTCATCCTCTGCACGGGAGGGAAGTACCGGTAATGGCGGAGATATTACTATAAGGGCAACTGATATGATAAGCATTTCAGGGTTTTATGATTCAGGTGATGGTGTTTATGTCAGCAGCATCAAAAGTGAAACATACGGAAGTGGAGATGCCGGCAATATAACTATAGAAACAAGTAACCTAAATCTTACTGATGTTGGAACAATTTCATCCTCCGCACGGGAGGGAAGTACCGGTAATGGTGGAGATATTACTATAAAGGCAACGGAGACGATAAGCATTTCAGGATACTATGATTCCGGCAGCGGTTTTTACAGCAGTAAGATTATCAGTGAGGCGTATGGCAGTGGAGATGCAGGCAACATAACCATAGAAACCGGTAATTTAAATCTTTCCGACGTAGGAACTATCTCATCCTCTGCACGCTCGGGAAGTACCGGTAATGGCGGAGATATTACTATAAAGGCAACGGAGACGATAAATATTTCAGGTTACTATGATTTGGGCAGCGGTCTTTCCAGTAGTAAGATTAGCAGTGAGACGTTTGGCAACGGAGATGCAGGCAACATAACCATAGAAACCGGTAATTTAAATCTTTTTGATGTAGGAACAATCTCATCCTCAGCACGGGAGGGAAGTACCGGTAATAGCGGAGATATTACTATAAAGGCTGCTGATTTGGTAAATATTTCAGGATACTTTGCCAAAGGCCGCAGTGTTTACTATAGCGGTATCATAAGTGAGACTTTCGGTGGTGGTAATGCAGGCAATATAACAATAGAAACCGGTAATTTAAACCTTACTGACGTAGGAGCAATATACGCCACTGCACGGGAGGGAAGTACCGGTAATGGCGGAGATATTACTATAAAGGCAACGGAGACGATAAGCATTTCAGGGTACTATGATTCCGGCAGCGCTCTTTACAGCAGTAAGATTGGCAGTGAGACGTTGGGCAGCGGAGATGCAGGCAACATAACAATCGAAACCGGTAATTTAAACCTTACTGATGTAGGGGCAATATACGCCACTGCACGGGAGGGAAGTACCGGTAACGGCGGAGATATTACTATAAAGGCTACTGATACGATTAATATTTCAGGTTCTTATGAATTCACATCTGACATTATTGTCAGCAGCGGCATATACTCGGGCTCATCCGGCTCAGGGCAGGGAGGGAGTATCTCCATTACAACTTCTAATCTTACAATAACAGATGGGGGAACAATTTCAGCAACCAGCACTGGAACAGGAAATGCCGGAGACATTCAAATAACCGCCGGCGATTCTTTATATATGAGCGGTGGGACAGTACAAACATCCTCTGAAAAAACAACCGGTGGCAGCATTACTATAACCGGTAACGATATACAACTATTAAATGGCAGCTCAATCTCATCAAATGTTAAAAGCGGTAAAGACAAGGGCGGTAATATAACTATTTCTGCAGCCACCTTGTGTGTGCTTGATAACAGCGAAATATCGGCGGATGCCGACTTAGGGTATGGCGGAAATATTACAATAGGTGCTCATGCAGTCTTTTTGTGGGATAGCAGCGCTCTTCATGCCTCATCGTCAATAACCGGACAGGAGGGAGCAATAAACATAAATTCGCCGCTTTCCGATGTTACCGGTTCTCTACTTCAGTTAAACCCAAGCTACCTGCAAGCGGAAAAACTGCTGCCTGAGAGTTGTGGAGCAAGGAAAGAGCAGCGGGGCTCGTTTGTAGTTAGAGGCAACGAGTATTTATCACCGCAGCACAGTAGGTTTTTGTTTTAGGTTCTGAAGATTTGATTTGAGCATAATTTCCAGTTTATGTTAATCTAAACTATGCACCATTTTATACGAGGCAGGGGGCTATGCATCAGAAATTTGACATTACGCTAAAAGATTTATGGAAAGATGTACCTGTTAAAAACTTGAGTAACTTAACAGGTACATCTTTCCATAAATCTTTTA